>NZ_JAJBUX010000109.1 GCF_020860125.1 Cloacibacillus sp.
ACAGAGCAACACTCCTTCCGTCTCGCCGCAAAAGCGGCGGCGATCCACCTCCCTCGGAGAGGGAGGCTGTAAGGGCAAAGTCAAAAGCTGAACCGCAATTTATCCCCTTTCCTCACCTAAGAAAATATGACTATTAGTGATACGTATGCCCTGCGAAGAGGGCGCGCGGGCTTGACAAGGTTTTCAGAGTGTCTGACAATGTAGTCGGAATCCTAATACGAACTCTTCTGGAGGCGGCTTATATGTACAAAATCGTTTTGATAAGACATGGAGAGAGCGCGTGGAATAAAGAGAACCGCTTTACGGGGTGGCAGGACGTGCCCCTTTCGGAGAAGGGACTCGCCGAGGCGAAGGCCGCGGGCGAGCTGCTGAAAAAAGAGGGCTACGTCTTTGACAAGGCCTATACCTCGGTGCTGCGCCGCGCGATAAAGACGCTCTGGTGCGTGCTTGAGGAGACGGACCTCATGTGGATACCGGTCGAGAAGTCGTGGCGGCTCAACGAGCGCCATTACGGCGCGCTGCAGGGGCTCAACAAGGCGGAGACGGCGGCGGAGTACGGTGACGAGCAGGTGAAGATCTGGCGCCGCAGCTATGCCACACGCCCGCCGCTTCTTACAAAGGACGACGAACGCTGGCCGGGCCATGATAGCCGCTACGCCTCGCTCTCGCCGGCGGAGCTGCCACTCGGCGAGTGTCTGGAGGATACCGTGGCGCGCGTAGTCCCCTACTGGCGGGAGGTCATCGCCCCCGAGGTCAGGGCTGGCAAGCGGCTGATAATCGCGGCGCACGGCAACAGTCTGCGCGCGCTGGTGAAGTATCTTGACGACGTATCGGAGAAGGACATCCTGGAGCTGAACATCCCCACGGGCGTACCGCTCGTCTACGAACTTGACGAAGAGCTCAAGCCGATCAGGCACTATTACCTCGGCGACGCTGAGGCGATCGCCGCCGCACAGGCCGCCGTGGCAAAGCAGGGCTCGGCGAAAAAGTAACGGCACGGACTGATATCGATCCATACGGGCAGGGCGGAGCCTATACGGCTCCGCCCCTCGTGTTGTTACGCGTCGACGGCATAGCCGCCATTTTTACTCAATACCGTCTGCCGTTATTTTTTTCGTTTCCAGGCGGCGAGCGGCACTAGGGCTGCCAGCGCAAGCAGCGCAAAACCGGCGGAACAACCGCCGCCACCTGAACCTCCGCTCCTCGTCCGGCTGGCGTTGTAGACATTCAGCAGGCCATATTTTGAATAGCCCTCACGCAGCACGTTTTCCGCACCATTCATCAGCATCATTTTTATCTCGTTCGCGGATTTGTCGGGATAGACGGCGCAAAGCAGCGCCGCCGCGCCCGCCACCATCGGCGTAGCCATCGAGGTGCCGCTCCAGCTGGCGTATCTGGTTCTGTTATATTCCCTGCTGCCGGCGTAGCTGCACATGGGAGTCGTGCTCATTATATTGTCGCCGGGGGCCATGATATCCACCCATTTACCGCTGGAGCTGTAATTGGAACCAGAAGTTGTCTCCAATCCGTCATGTTCGTTCGAAGCACCGACGGTTATCGTATTTTCAAACCGGAAGCAGGCGGGATAAACCAGCTCGCCCTCGTGATCTACAGGATTATCTATGTCCTGTTCATCATTCCCAGCTGAGATACATACGATAATACCAGCGTCACTTGCCCGTTTTACCGACTGTGCGAACGGATCAGTATCCTGATCCACTGCTTCCAGCCAGCCGCCCAGAGACATATTCGCGACGCGGATATTAAGGCCGTAAGTCCTTTTAAGCTCCACTATATAGTCCAGCCCGCCAATGATATCGGCGAGCTTAGCACTCGTATCAAAAAATTTTTGGTTATTTTCATCGTATTTCTCCACCACGGAAAAAACTCCCACCGGCAGTATTTTCACCCTCCAGTTGATTCCCGTTACGCCTATTTCGTTGTTTCCCACCGCGCCGATGATCCCCGAGACATGCGTGCCGTGGCCGCCGACATCGCCGACCGTCGCATAATCGACCTCGCTCAGGTCTTTGATCGTGACGTCGCAAGAGGGCGTTCCGCTTCTGACAATCTTGGTAACGCTCCCGTTATCGTGAAACATTCTTCCATATGTACCATCCGGCAGTATTCCGCTGATGTTAGCCGCGAGGTCTGGATGATCGTAGATAGCTCCCATATCGAGCACCGCGACATACACCTCCTCGGAACCTACCGAGGCATTCTCCCACACCTCCGGCGCCTTTATCCGCTTAGGCCCCCACTGCTTGTTCCACAGCGCGTCATCCGGCGTTTTGCCATGCGCCTTCATCTTGTAGTTTTTCGTTACGCCGATCACGTCGGGGTTCCCCTTGAGCGACAAAATCAATTCGTCCGCCGTCTTCGTCTGCGAAGAGAGAAGAACGATGCTCCGTCCGCTGCCGGCGGTCAGCGCTGGATAGCTTCTCCGTGAAACCGCGCCCACGCTCTTCGCAAGCGCCGCGGCCTTCGCCGCGGAGCCTTCTCTAGCCGCGGCGCTCAAGGCTGAGCCGGTCATATTCGAGTCGCGTGTAAGCACAATGACCTCGTTCTCCACATAGTCGGCTCCGTAGGCGACGGAACAGAATAAGAGGATCATTATAGATAAAAACAGCGTTCGCAGGTTATTCCTCATAAGGTATCTCCCTTTCATTTCAGCTCTTGAAATATACACAACACACCGAGAACCCTCTTTAATACCAATAAATTGATTCACCCAAACACCCCGCCGCTCCATGCCTCTAACCTTTCTTAAGAATAAGAAACTCCACATAACAAGGCGGGATTCCATTTTTGTGGTTGTTTACGCCCCTTTAATCCTTTTAGTAAATAATTAGTGTTAACTATGATACCATAAAGATTGCGAACCCATAATTTCGGCACTGCCAATTTTTATTTTTTCTCCAATCGGCATTGCGTTTTTATTTTTATAATTGGATAATATTGACAGAGATAAAGGAGGATGGCCTATGCTCTTTCACGAAAAACTTTCCCTGCTCAAAGAGGCGCTCGGCGTCACCAGTTCGGCGCTCGCGCGCAGCTCTGGGCTCGACGCTTCGTGTATCTGCCGCTACCTCGGAGCTAAAACCCAGCCGCCGCGCTACGGCAAGGCGGTGTCCAATATCGCCGCCGGCGCGGCGAAGCTCGCGGTGGACGACAAGCGGGTGCGGGAGCTCAGAAAAAAGATCGGGGCGTACAAAGAGGAGATGCTTCAAGAGGCGCTCGTACGCTGGCTCAACGCCGCCGATTCGTCCCTCAAGGAAAGAAAACACCAGCAGCCGCGCAAACCGCTCCGCGGCATGAAGAAAAAGCTGATCGCCGACACGGCGCAGCGGCTCGACCTGCTGATGGAGACCTTCAAGACCTCAAACGCTGCGCTTGCCCGCTATGTGAACGTCGACGGCTCCTCGATCTCCCGCTACCGCAGAGGCAGGCGCGGCGTAGGGCTCGAAGACCCGGTGCTGCGCGATATCTGCCGTTACTTCGCCTTCATCTGCCGCTCCCAGGGCATCCCCAAGGAGCTGTCGGAGGAGATAAACGTCTCGCCTGACGAGGCCGCCAATGAGGAATACATGACGGCGAAGCTCTTCGCCTGGTTCCGCGAGGCCGGTTCCGCGGAACATACGCGCCACCTGCTGCAGGGCATAGACTCCGCGGAGACACAGGATCTCTCCTTCCGCGCAAAGATCGAAAAGACGGAGAGCACGAGACTCACCGAAGAGATATCCTACGGCGCGGACGGGGTCTACTCCGCCTTCCTTAAATTCATGAAGATGATCCTCGCGAGCAAAGAGCCGCTCAATATCCACATCTGCGCCTCCGATTTCAGCTGGTTCGCCTGCGCGCCGCGCTTCCGCGACGACTGGAAGGCGCTTATGCAGGATATCCTCTCCCGCGGGCACCGGATAAAGATAATCCACAACCTCAATCTCGACGCGGACGAGATGTTCAGCGCCGCTGAGTCGTGGATACCGCTCTACATCTCAGGACAGGTGGAACCCTATTACCTCACCTGCCCCAACCGCTCTCTCTTCTGTGAATATGCCGGCGCGGCGGAGGGGCTCTGCTCGATGCGCTTCTCCTGCTTCAAGGGCAAGGAGGACGAGGTGACGGCCTTCTTCTCAAGGAGCCGCGACAAGGCCGCCTTCGTAAAGAGCCAGTTCGACGACCTGCTGACCCTCGCAAAGCCGCTCGTAAAGATATACAAGAGGGAAAATGCCGCGGAGCTGCGCCACGATATTGAAAACAACCGCGCGGCGGCGGGCGGCGACATCATCAAGCTAATGCACCGGCTCTCGCTGGAATCGATGCCCGAGCATCTCGCAAAACAGATATTTGAGAGGACGATAGCCGACAAGGCCGCGGAAGATGAGATGATGAAATATTATCACGCCAGAAGGCGGGCCTTTCTAAGTTCGCTCTCGGAGGTCAATGTCACCGAGATATATCCAGAATACTCACCGGAGGATATCGCCGAAGGATGCGTCGGACTGTACACTCCCTGGCTGCCGTGCCGCAGAGAGATCTTCTACACCCCCGAAGAGTTTGCGGAACATACAAAGGCCATCGAGCGCCTCACGCAGGAGCGCGCGAACTACCGCTGCGTCATGCGCCCCGACCTCCCATTCAAAAACATCGACATCGTATCAAAGGAGGGAGAAGCCACCTACGTGGTGAAAAACGACGAGCCGCTCGCCGCCTTCTCCTTTCTGCACTCCTATATGAACTACGTCATCGACAGATATCTGCGGCGGTATGTCCCATAAGGCAGATTCTTACCTTACTTAAACTTACGCCGGAGGCGCAGGATAAACAATAAAGGGGAAGGCTGTCACGCCTCCCCCTCTTATTTTACATCTATTTATTTATATTGGCTGTTACCTTTTCTTCCGCCATACCAGCGGCAGCAGGGCGAGGAGCGCAAGCGCTCCGAGGCCCGCGCCGCATCCTCCGCCTGAACCGCCGCCGCTGTTCTCGGCGGAGTCCCAGAGGACCTTATACTGGCTAGTGGGATCGTGCTGCTCCGAGGCGAAGAGATAGGGTGAGAAGGCCCGCACCGCTACGCCGTTGCCGTAGTCACAGTTCTTCGGGTCATAGACGAAGCTGAAGGTATGGCTCTCGCCCTGTTTCAGCAGCGGAAGTTCCGAGGCTCCGAGAATCGAGCTGAAGCTCTTGTTCTTTCCCGCGAATAGGGCGCAGCGCATCACCGGCAGATAAGAGATCTGCCGCTCCCCGCCGTTGACGAAAATCTTTCCGCCGGTGAATTCCACAGTGGCGTCGATACGCAGCTTTTTGCCGCGCGCCTTTTCGCTTAGCTGCGTCTCCGTATAGCTGATATTTCCTTTGGCGTCGCGCCTTATCTCATAGGCCTTGACCTCTTTTATCCTGATATCGGGACGTTCGGCCATCGCCGGCAAAGCCGGCGCCGATAGTTGGCGAGGGCCTGCGGCGCGGGACGCGGCAAGTCCCTGGAACGCCGTGGGATCATAGGCGCCGACAAGCACCCAGCCATGGTTATTATCCTTGTTGAGTTCCTCTCCCTCATATTCGACGACGGCATGGAGCCAGCCGAGTCCAGGCGTCTTGGGGGCGGTGAAGGTAAATTCCGCGTCGCCCCAGTTATCGCTGTCATCGGTTTTCGCCGTGCGGCCGAGTATACTTATCACATCGGAACCACATTCCTCATAGCCGTCGCCCACGGGGTCGGCGGAGGGATAATTCTTGCCGCCGTCTATCCACGGCTGGAAATAGAGTTTCACCTTTACCGCATCGGCGAGGATATCGACAAAGCTGTAGTTTATCACGCGCAGCACCACATTATAATCCTCTCCGACCTCCAGCAGCTTGGTCGAAAGGCCGTCGTAACTGCCAGTAGCGGCAGAGTCGCTGTCGCCCACCTTCTTAAAGGTTATGCCGCGTATTTGCCTTGACGAATAACGGTCGTCATTTTCAACAAGGTAATAGACCATGCTCTCGATATCGCCACCGGCGCCGCTGTTTTTAATATCGTTCCCCCAACGGAAGGGCAGCAGCAGCCCGGGGTCGGGATGCGCGCTGTAGGGGCTCGGAGTCCCCCAGATCTTGCTGTTGGCCCGCCGCAGCGACGGCACAGCGTAACCGACGCAGAGCGCGCCGTCATCCTGCGTGAAATAGGAGATATCGGTGGCGAACTGCATGTCCTGCGCGCTCCAATCCTCCGTGTACATCGTATAGTTCGCCGCGCCGGGCCAGCCCATCGTCACGCTGAGCATCTTCGAGGCGTCCGTCGCGGTGGTGGAATCAGTGCCCCAAGAACCGTCTGGCGTAAGGTCGACATTGACATGCTGGCGGTCGTCCTTGCCGAATACCGGATGAAAATAGACATGGCCCGACAGCGTATTGCGGATCGAGTCATAATCTTCACTGCCGCTCGACGTACTTGCCGTCATCACGAAGGAGCTCGCGTCCGGATTGCCGATGACGTTGTTCGTACCCTTTACAAACTCCTTGCCGTTGATATCGGCCCACGGGTCGTATTCATAAATCTTTTTCTTCGCCTCCGTCCCCTGCGGATAGCCCTTTATATTGGAGAGGCGCTTGGGATAGGTGAAGAGATTATAATTGTCGTGCAGCGGCTCATACCACGAGATGCTGCGGCCCGGCGTCGGCGTGAAGGTAGAGTTGTTCGTCGTCGGCACAACAAACTGCACATAGTTCTGGAAGGAGACCGTCTCTCCCGTCTCGTCGTCCGAGGTAACCGAATAACGCTTTGACTCCGGAAGCAGGATCGGGTAACGGCAGATGTTGTAGTTATTCGCCTTGTAATAGAGCTGGTCGTCCCTGTTCGCCTTATAGCTGAAGCTATAGGTCAGCTGCGACGAGTAATTATCCGTGTGGTTATGGACCTCCTCCCGTGTATAGCCCAGCCCCACGTCCAGTATCGGGTCGTCGTCATCGTCGTGGTTGTTCAGGATCTTATCCTTTAGCGTTTTTCTCTTTTCCAAGGCGTAGGAGCCCTCAACGCCTATGCCTCCCTCGGAGACCGTAGTCGTCGAGCTCGTCGAACCGTAGCTCTTATTGAGTTCCATGCCCGTGTAATAGTCGTCAGTATCAAAGACGGAGAAGGCGTCGAGCGTCACGTCTCCGTTAGCGTCGGCGTAGGCGGTAAGTTCACTGTCCTTGGCCGACACCTTATCCCAATGCTTGGGCGGCGCCTGCGTCACCATCATCAGCTCGATGTTGTCCTCCACCGAAAGCACGCTCGGCGAGCCGAGCACAAGACTCTCTCCATAGAGATCGATGGCGGCGACATTAGCGCCCATATTGCCGTTCATCATCACACCGTTATAGCTGTCATGGCCCACCACTTCGAGACCGCCATCTTTCGACCATGAGAAGATGGCAAAATCGAGGTTCGCCCCGTTACCCATGTGGCCAAGGGCGATCTGGTGCCGTACCAGCCCGCCCTGCACGGGATATTTGAATATGCCGGCCGCGAGGCTGTGGTGCTTATAATCGCTGTTGAGCCACCAGCCTCCGTTGGCGGCGTTATATTCATATTTCGTTCCGATACCGGTTATCGCCTCACCCGCCGTGGTGAGCCCCCAGTCGTGTATCCAGAGCTTGAGCTGTGTTCCGTTGTCGCCCGTGCCGGTAGCCCAAACAAGCTCGCCAAAACCGTCTCCGTCAAAGTCGGCTATCTTCACCTCGATCGGCGGCACCGAGGCGTCCTCATAACTCATGGCGTAGGTCTGCTCACCAAGAGACTGGCGGTCAACGAGTTTCGTCATCGTACCGTCCGTCATCTTATAAATGGTCATATAAGAGTTGGCCGTCTTGCTAGTGATCGCCTCCGAATCGGTATGAATAAGGACCAGCTCGTCTATACCGTCGTTATTGATGTCGCCGGCGGCCAGTCCGACGCTGTTGTGCTGAAGGAAGCTGCTGCCGTCCGCGCCGCCCTGTGTGCTGTAGCATCCCGCAAAACTATAGCCGCCGTCCGCCGTATAGCTGACCTTATACACCTCAAGCTGATTGGCGCGGCTTTCATTTGCGCCGCCTCCATGGATAAGCGTATAGTAAAGGGCTATCTCCGGCGTACCGTCGCCGTCGAAGTCTCCCTTCATCATGCGGATGCTGTTAGCGGGCCTCACGTCCGTAAGCCCGCCCACGACGCTGCCGCCCATCACAAGAATGCTGCTCACGTCGTCGCTGCCGTTGACGTGGGTCATTACCACCTCGCCGGAACCGTTCTTCATCCGCTCGTAAAGAGACTTACCGTCTATGAGCAGCATCTTCACAAGGGTGTTGTCTTTTTTATCCGGGTCATATTTGACATAAGTCAGGACATAATCGGAATAACCGTCGCCATTCCAGTCGTAGGATACAAGGTCGTGCGCGGTATTCTGGTCAAGCGCCGGGGCGTCCTTCCAGGAGCCGTCGGCTTTGAACTGAAACTCGTATGCGGGCACATATTCCGCAGGAAGCTGATAAAGTCCAAGCGTCTTGCCGTCGGCCCACATGTCGAGCCAGATGCAGTTCCTGCCGCCGTCGTGCCGCACCAGATAGGAGGTGACAAGCACGTTTTGCGGCACGCCTTCAAAGGCGCTTATACCGTAGAAATCCTCGGATAGCGCCACCGTTCTGTCCGGCACGACGCCCTCGGCGGCGGCGGAGGCGAATACATAGTTATTATTGTCTCCCGCGCCGTATTCATCAGAGTTCCGTATACGCTCAGTTCCATGCGAGACGGCTAGCACGCCGTCATCGCTCTCTTCGGAACCGACGAAGGTCCTGATATTCCAATCTTTATCCCGGAAAGAGACCAGCAGCCGCTGATGCGGCAGGACTCGTGATTTCCAGGCGCCGTTCAGCGGATCAACCTTCAAAGTATCGGGCATATCGGTAATGTCAGAGGTGGCGGAGACGGCGGCGGATACTAGAGCCATAAGCAAAAGAACCACGGCGATGGCCGCAGGCACCCTATTCTCACAAAGAAGTTTTCTCACTTTCACGGTATATTTCATCACAACACTCCTTTTTAATTTTTTCGTACGATAGCATTATGATTATCATCACATATATTATCTTTACCGCCAACGAAAAATTGCATACTTGAACATATATGGCACTTCCAATTTAGCGAACAATATCTCCTCTGGGTACACGCAGACATCGCCTCCGTCAGACGCAAGCCCATTTGGCGGCTGCCTATGCCCCCTGCGGGCGGCCGTCTGCGCCGCGCCGGCGGTATTTTCATCTGTCTATTCGATCATTCCAGCCGGCGGAGCGGCTGTTTTATCAGAGCGCGGGGATCGTGGGGAGATAATTAAAGGAGATAATATGTGCCGTTAAAAACGGGCGGAGTGGCTGCGGATTTATAAGATCAAGACAGGAGCTGAAGTCATTGGGCTCCGAGTCAGGCCCGGAGCGGCGGAAAGGGACGGGCTTGTTTTGCTGCTGCGAATCAAGCCCGGATAGATGGGAGGGTGGCTCTCCCGTCTATCCGGGCTTGACCCAGTTTTATTTTTTGGTTCCGACTTATTTCTTTTGTCTTATCCCAGTATTTTTTATTCTGCCTTATTCCTTTTTAGCAGCGTTACTTTTTCTTCCGCCATACCAGCGGCAGCAGTGCGAGGAGCGCAAGCGCTCCGAGGCCGACGCTGCATCCGCCGCCGGAACCGCCGTTGTGTTCGATGGAGTTCCAGAGGACCTTATACTGGCTCCTGGGGTCGCGCTGTTCCGAGGCAAAGAGGTAGGGCGAGAAGGCCCGCACCGCCACGCCGTTGTCGTAGTCGCAGTTCTTCGGGTCGTAGACGAAGCTGAAGGTGCGCTCCTCCCCCGCCTTGATGAGGGGGAATTCCGTCGCGCCGAGCAGCGAGCGGTTGACGCCTCTTTTGCCCGCCAGCAGCCCCACGCGCAGCAGCGGCACGTAGTTTATCTCTTTTTCTTCGCCGCCGATGTTGAGCCTGCCGCCCGTATACTTCACCCTGACGTCGATCTTCATCTTCTTGGAACGCGATTTCTCGTCGATCGTCAGAGGCTCTTGGGAGACGGTGCCGTCCTTCGCCATTTCGTAGGCTGTGACGCCGGTTATCGCGATGTCGGGATAGCTTTCGACGGAGACGGAGGCCGCGCGCGAAACGTTCTTCGCCTGGGCGCTCACCGTGCCGTAGAAATCTTCCGGCCTGTAGCTCCCGACCAGCGCGCAGCCGTGGTCGTTGTCGGTGCTGAGCTGCTCACCGTTGTAGGAGATCACCGCGTGCAGCCAGCCGAGGCCGGTGTCCGTGGGGGCCGTCCAGCCGTTAAGAACAACGTATTCCCAGTTATCTCCCGTCTCTTTATCTTTTCGCCTTTTTATAGCATCGATCGCAGCTGCCGGATTACCGTCATCACTATGTATCTCTTCACATCTGCCGTCGAATTCGGGGTTTTCGGCGGGATAGTTTTCCCCTCCGTCCTTCCACGGCTGGTAGTAGAATTTGACCTTGACCTCGCCCGCGTCAACAAAACTGTAGTTTATCACGCGCAGTCTCAGGTTATACTTCTGGCCGCATTCGAGCAGTTTTGTCGCGGTGCCCTGATGATCTCCCGTCGGGGCCGGTGCACCGCCGTCCGTCATTTCAAAGCTCAGGCCGCGCATCTGGCGGCTCGTATTAGGATTGTCGTTTTCGGCGAGGTAGTAGATCATGCTCTCTAAATTTTGCCCCGCGGATTTATTCTTTATATCGTTGCTCCAGCGGAAGGGCAGCAGCAGCCCGGGGTCGGCATGGGTATTATAGGGGCTGCCGCTCCCCCATATCTTGCTCTGGAACGATTCGAGCTTCGGCACTGCGTAGCCGACGCAGAGAGCCCCGTCGTCCTGCGTGAAGTAGGCGATGTCCGACTCAAACTGCATGTCGGCGGCTGTCCAATCCTCTGTGTACATCGTGTAATTGCGGGCTCCGGGCCAGGCCATCGTCACATTGAACATCTCCGAGACGTCGGTTGTGGTCGTCGTGTCCGTACCCCAGGTACCATCTCCCTCCATATCGAATTTAATGGTACCCTCCCTGTTGCCAAACGGGAAATGCTGCCCCACCGTCGGATGGAAATAAACGTATCCTCCGAGTGTATAACGGGAACTGCTCATCTCAGAATTGGTCGTATTTGACGAGGCGTCCAAACGAAATTCGCTGGCATCGAGATTGCCTATAACGTTGCCGGTACCGTCAACAAATACCTTGCCGTTGATGTCGGCCCAGGGATTGTACTTATCTACAGCTAATTTTTCTTCCGTTCCCTGCGGGTATCCCGTTATATCGGAGAGCCGCCTTGGGTAGGTAAAGAGATTGTAGTTATCGTGCAGCGGCTCGTACCATGAGATACTCCTCCCCGGAGTCGGCGTGAAGGTAGAGGCCGTCTCCGTGGGGATAACAAACTGAATATAGTTCTGCGCCTGGTATTCTTCGCCATTGTCGTCGGAGACAGTTATGAACTTTTTATCCTCCGGGAAGATCACCGGATAGCGGCAGATATTGTAGTCGTTGGCGCGGTAGTAGAGCTGGTCGTCGCGGTCCGCCTTGTAGGAGAAGGTATAGCTTGAGGTCGAAGACTTATCCTCGGTATTGTCATTTACCCATTCGCCGCAAAATTTTCCACCGACATCAAGCATTGGATCCTCGTTGGCGTTGTTTTCCGAGCGATTGAATATTCTGTCCATCACACTGCCCCTATGCGAAATTTCCAACCCCAGTGAAGCGCCGAATTTTCCGCTGCTTGCATTAGTGACGGATGTAGATCTTCCCCATTCGCCTCCGCGCTGCATACCGGTATAGTAGCCATCTGTGTCGAAGACGGCGAAAGAATCAAGCGTCACTTTGCCGTCCTCTTCGGCATAACCCGACAGCGCGCTGCCGGCGGCGTTCACGCGGTCCCAGTGCTTCGGCGGCGCCTGCGTCACCATGTAAAGTTCGATGTTATCCTCCACCGTGATGACCGTCGGCTCTCCCAGCACCAGACTCTCGCCGTCGAGGTCGGCGGCGATGATCCGCGGGACGAGATTGGCCACCTTCGCGTCCGTGACCGGTGTGGACTGTCCAGAATTGCTGCTGCCAAGCTTGATAAAGCCGTCCTTGCTGTTCCATTCGTAGACGGCCCAGTCAAGGTTCCCGCCGTTGCCCAACTGTGTGACGCCGATCTGGCTGGGATATGTAACAACGGCGGGCTGATTTGCCGAAGGATAATTAAAATGCCCGCAGGCCATGGAATAGCGCATGAAACTATTCGCCATCGCCCAGCCGTTGAACTCCATATCCGTATAGCGTATCGACGGATCCGAATCCAGCGCGACGCTGCCGTAACTTCCCGGCCATTTCGCCACAAAGAGCGTCGTGTCATGTTCAGTCTGAGAGGTAGCGGTGAACCACACCAGCTCCGGTACGCCGTCGCCGTCCAGATCGGCGAGCTCCGCGTCTATCGGCGGCATGGAACAATTTTCTCCGCTGATGCTCAGACCGTCAAAGGTCCGCTCACCCGTATCGTGGTTACCGCGGCGTATCGACCAGGAGTCCAGCCCGCCGGTACATTCCAGCACGGTAAGATACAGCGACGATTTCTGGTAATAGGCGCTCGTGTCGGCGTTTATAAGACAGAGCTCTTCCCTGCCGTCGCCGTTCAGGTCCCCGGCGGCGATACCGACGCTGTCGTTCTGCAGATACGACTGCCCGACCTCCGAGTCATTCTCATATGGTTTGTTTATTTCGCCCTTGGCCAAATCGATGGAATATACATGGAGGCTGTTGTTGTGCCCCAGCCCGTCCGGCCCCTGCGCCATCGTATGATAGAGCGCGACCTCCTTGACGCCGTCGCCGTTGAAATCTCCAAGCGCCGTCCTCATGCTGCCGGCCGGTTTGACCTGCGTCAAGCCGCCCACCATATTCGAGGTGTCGCTGAAATGGTCGTCGGCGCGCCAGAAGTAAGTTATATTATCAGGATTTGAGTTGTTTTCGAGAAGAGATTTGCCGTCCACATAGAGCACCGCAATACCCACCGCTTCATTGTCGCCCTTCGGCCTGCCGTTGGGGTTGTAGACATAGCTGATAACATAGTCGGTGTAGCCGTCCCCGTTCCAGTCATATCCCTGTACATCGGTACAGACATTCATGTCGAGGGCCGGAGCGTCGACCCATGAGCCGTCGGCCTTGAACCTGTACTTATAGGCCGGAGCCGGCGCGTGTTTACCGTCGGTGAGGCAGGCTATCGACCGCAGGCCGCTCTTATCCAGCAATTCAATGGCAAGATAGGTAGAGCCGTTCTCCCCGTCCTTCATATATAAATATACATTACAGACTACGCTGCGCGGCACGGCGTACTCGCTCTGCGTGTAGAAGTCGGGAGAGACCGTGATCTTTTCCGTGATCTGACCCGGACATGAGGCCATCGCGAAGACGCGGTTGTTGTCGTCAACATTCAGAATCAGCGTGTTACATACATCCAAAAGCGTATCGCCGACATTTTTAAGCGCCTCGTCGTTGGCGACGGATTCACCCTGCCCACGGAAAGTCCTGATGCTCCAATTATTGTCCATATAAGAGATCGTTGCCCGATTTTTGGGCACTATATGATATTTCCACGCGCCGTCCAGCGGATCGTTCGCTATCGACTCCGGTATCCCCGTGGAATCGGCGTCAGCCTTCAGCAAAGAGCCTCCGGCATAGACCGCCGCGCCAAGAGCGACGGAAAAGAGAACCGCCGTAAGATACTTTTGGAAAAGCCTGATTCCGTCTCTTTTAAATCCCATTAAGCCACTTCCTCTCACT
>NZ_JAJBUX010000110.1 GCF_020860125.1 Cloacibacillus sp.
TATCTATGCAGTCGCTCCAACCGTATAAAACGATAGAAATGCTCAAAGAACCTGAAAGTCCGGAGGCAAAGCAGATCGTTGAACTGATAAAGAAATCCGACCTGGATATCGATGATTTTAAGTACGACGGAAAACTCCTGGAGGCCATCCCGCTGAAAATGGATGATGAGACGGTAAGAGCCAAAAACATTCAAAATAAGGAAAAGTCCATCGATATATTGAAACTGACCTCTACCCACAGAGGAAAAGAACTGCCCAGCATTGTCTTTGATTCGCTCGGAACAAAGAAAATAGTCTCGCTCGCGGGCTACCTGGTCGAATGGCTGAATAAAGGCGGTTGTCTGTTCATCGACGAATTAGACAGCGGCATACATTTTAAGCTCTCCAGAGCGATAGTTTCTCTTTTCAACAGCTCGCTGAACGATCGCGCGCAGATGATTTTTTCAACACACGATGCAAGTCTGCTTGATATAAAGACGCTTTTCCGCAAAGAACAGATATGGTTTACAGATAGGGTCGAAGATAAAGTTTATCTATACCCGTTGTCCTGTTTTACGGCGGAAAAATCGGGTATACGGACAGATTCAGAGCTGTATGAACGCTATGTAAAGGGATTTTTAGGGGCTCTGCCGGATCCTTCGCTGATAGATGTTTTAATAGACATCAAAAACGGCAAACGCGATGAATAAATTTCCCCCGTACCTGACAGACAGAAAATCACAGAGGCGCGTATGCTTGATACTCGAGGGTTTTGAGGAATACTATTATTTCAAAAGGCTGTTGTCGCTGGGGGTCTTTTCGTCCGTTTATGATATTACGCTTATCAACGCGAAAAGCGCCAGCAGCATACCGGCCAAATACCAGGATGCGCTGGCAAGCGATTCGTATTCGATCGTCCTGATCGTCTGTGATATGGATAGAAGACCAAAAGAATACGAGATGATCTTACAGGGAGTAAAAGATATAATAGGAGACAACTGCGGAGAAAAGGTGATCGTTTTCACGCGCCCATGCACTTTGCAGGTAATTCTATATCACTTTGGCGACGTGACGCTGACAACACAGTCCAAAAAGTCTGCGAGGGCAGACGTTCAGCGTCTGACTGGCGTGGCAAATTATGACGCTCATCAAGATCAGCTGGAACGAATTTGTCAGGGAATATACCGTAAAAGTTGGAATGATATGTGTAAACGCCTGAAATCACTGAGCACCGACTCCCATGATATTCCTTCAAGTAATATGTGGGTGCTTTTTGAACGCTTATCTTCTGACGACTTTGCATGGATAGATGAGATGGATAAATCAATCTTTACTAAATAGATATATGGAGGATATGTAAATGACGACGATCATGTACGGTACAAAGCACTGCCCAGACGTGCGCGCGGCGCTCGTGGAGATAGCGGAGAAGGGGCTCGATATTGAGTTCAGAAACTTCGACGACAGCGTGGCCTATCTCAAAGAATTCGTCCTGATGCGCGACAAGCGTGCCGAGTTCGCGGATAAAAAGGAAAACGGCTATCTGGGCATTCCCTGCTTCGTGACGGAAGATGGAAAGATCTTTTTTGAATTAAAGGATATACTTTAAATCGCGGTTTAACACAGGTTTTTGGCTCCCTGGCCGCTTCGGAGAGGGAGGCTGTAAGGACAAACTCAAAAGCTAAATTGCAATTTATTAGAAACGGGAGAGCGAAAATATTCCGCCTCCCGTTTTTTCAGATCAGTTATCTTTTATTTCATCCTCTATGCGCTGAGCCAGCGCCCCATATTTGAGAGAAAGAGCCTGTATAGGTGCGCCGCTACGGGGCCGGGGCGACCAGAGCCGATCGTGGTATTGCCCACGCGCACGACCGAGAGCACTTCGTTGACGGTGCCGGTGATGAAGGCCTCGTCGGCCTGCGCCAGTTCCTCTTCGCGCGGGCAGCGCTCTTCGACGGTGAAACCGTTCTCCCGCACGAGCGTGAGCACGACACTGCGCGTTACGCCGTCAAGCACCCTGCCCACGGGCGCGGTAATAATCTTTCCCTCTTTGCAGAGGAAAAAGTTATTAGTCATCGCCTCGGTGATCTCACCGTCCGGCATGTAGAGCGACTCGTGGTTCGCCTTGTCGCCGCCGAGCGGGATGAGGGCGAAGAGATAGTTTATACTTTTACAGAGCGGATAGGGACGCTCCACGCGGTTCGGTTCGAGCACCGCGCCCCGTCTCCGTTCCTCGTCCGGGGTTTTGTTTATCCCGCCGAAGAGGACGAAGAAACGCGGCTCGGGGAAGGAACCTTTGTTGTTTATATCTCCGCCCGTTATGTAAGGGCGTACGAGCCCCTCCGCGGGGCAGCCCTCTACCCTGAGCCCACCCTCTATAACCTCCGGCAGCCGTGGAAATATTTTTTCGGCAGAGATACCCGCCCGCCGCGCGCTCTCCGCGAAGCGTTCCAGGTGCATATCCAGGCCGAATAATTTGCCGTCATAGATGCGTACCGCCTCAAAGACCGCGACGCCGCGCTGGATAGCCATGTCGGTGACAGGGAGACGGCATTCGGAAACCGGCGCGTATTTACCATCGATATAGCAGAGCGACATTCTCATACCACTTCCTTTTCTATAATACTGGATGTTATCAGTATAGGACAGCTATGCTCCGCTGTATCTAATATCTCCCTTTAAGCTCATTTATGCCCAATTTAGCGCGAATTTAACCGATAAAAAACCCGCGCCGCCATATGATAATGAGGCGGCGCGGGTTTTTTATTATTATTCTTTTAACTCTTTTTAATGATAAAAGCAAGAGCCGGAAGCAGCAGCAGTACCAGACCCGCGCCCGTATTACAGCCGCTGGAAGATGAGCCGCGCGGTGCCTCCGGGTTGATCTCATCCGCCGGGTCAACGGGAGGATTGTCGGGGTCCACCTTATCATCGGCGGCAACCACCGCGAAGGGGATTACAAAGATATCCACCGTGGCCGAGATATTACCGTTTTTCACGGTCAATGTCGTGCGGCCCGGCTTCAGAGCCGTCAGCATGCCGTCCTCATCCACAAGCGCCACAGAGGCGTCCGCCACCTCGTATTTGGTCCCGTCCTTTTTGTGCGAGACATTCTTCCTCTTTCCCGTGGAATAACTCCCACTTATTGCCAGGCGGCGCGTCGTACCGGCGCTTATGAGAACGGGCGACTCAGGATAACAGGAAAGCCCCGTCAGCTTTCCAAGCGCCTGCCCCTCGGCCTTCGTATTTCGGTTTTCCAAAAGCGACTCAAGCTCGCCAAGCTTCTGCGTAAATTCGGCGTCGGAGAGGCTGGAGAGCGCGGCACCGGCGCTCCCTTTCATCAACGATGGAGTGGGCTGTTCAGGGAAGCGCAGCTGCGACCTTTGCGGTATCGGTTCAAAGGCGGAGACGGGGCCGCATAACAGGGCCGCTACCCTTGAGGCTATCCCTGCATCCGTGCCCATACCCATGTGCTGGCGGCCTTTGATGATCTCCGATTTATCGCGGCTCATAACGCCCTCCCAGAGGGCGCTGGAGAGGCCCACCAGACAGTCTGAATCCTCCGGCTCGAATCTGGGTTTGCCGCCGTTATTGTTATATCCGTCAAAGAGCGCAGGAATATTATTATATATTTTCTTGTGCGTGTAGGGGGTGATTATTCCCTCTATGATCTTGCCGACCGCCCCCGGCATGATAAGCGCCTCGCCGGTATCGCCGGCGATCCGGTAGAGCGGCAGTCCGGCGGGGAGATTGTCGTTGAGCAGGCGCAGCTCGGAGCTGTTTAATGCAAGATCCTTTATGGCGCTCCCTTTGACGTTCATCCCCGCCTTGCCCATTATCTCAAAGACCTGTTCCATCTTTTCCCGATAGTCGGGAGAGGCCGCGATCGTATCGTCGCTGAGCCAGAGAACGTCCTCAGTCACATAGGAGGCGATGCCGGAGCCGGTATTCGGCGTCGCGAGCATGACTATGCGGCGCACCGCACCCTGGTTGTAGTTCTGGTTGTTCCGGTAGTATCTGTTGAGAAAGAATTTTCGCGCCATCAGGCCGCCCATGCTGTGGCCGACCAAATCAACGCGCGTCGCCTCGATCTTCTTCATGCGCAGGTCGCGGACCATATTTTCGACGGCGCGGCAGAAGATATCGGCGCTCCGCGGCAGTACCTCCGACGGCCCTTGATCGCCGGGATATTCAAAATATCCGTGATGCGCCCCTTTGGCAAAGAGGGCTCCCGCGACCGTTTGTTCGTCGTTGACGTCTCCGAAGGTCTCGCCGTCCGACCAAAGTCCGTGGACGAGCACCACGGGGGCGCGGTATATCTTTATCTCTTTGGAGAGGCCTTCGTCACCCTGGGAGGCGGTGACGGTGATAGGGAAGAACTCCTGCTTATCGTTCCCCGGCCATTCCTCGGGGGCGGTGAGCACGGCGCTGCTCTGATACTTGCCAGCCGCGCCGACCGGCTCCGTTTTTACGGTCAGCCTGCTGCCGGAGGCGGTTCTCTTTATATTTTCCAGGACCGCGCCCGGCGGCAGATTCGCGGAGAGCGTAATGTCCTCCGGCCGCGGCGACTGTACGCGTATCACCAGGCGGGCGTTTCCGTCGGCGGCAATGCCAAGGCGTTCACGCACGGCGGGGTTCACTTTGCCGATAAATTCCTCCGTCAGCGCTGTCCGGTGATTCGGTATGTAGCTATAGCAGTCCTCGGAGAGGTTCTGAATGACGCCGCCGAGGACGTTGATACTCAAAGCGGCCTCGGCGCTCGCAGAGACGGACAGCAGGAACAGGGCGAAGATCAGCGGATAGGAAAGTTTTCTCATCGATAGGCCTCCGTTTTTCTATTCTCAGCCTAAGTTTGCGCCAGTGGAATATCTTTGTCAATCCGGCTCCGTAGAAAATTGCCGGAAATATCGTAATTGGCAGAGCCGTTTTCAATACTTTTATTCAACGTGGAGCACCTCGCGCATGGGAAGAGATAAATTGCGATTTAGCTTTTGACTTTGCCCTTAAAGGCGCCCTCTGTGAGGGAGCTGGCTCGGCGGTGTTTTTTCGCCGAGACTGA
>NZ_JAJBUX010000111.1 GCF_020860125.1 Cloacibacillus sp.
TACATATAATAGGCAAAGGAAAGGGCGACGGGAAAACCGTCGCCCTTTCCTTTGCCGCGCCTTCCCCATGCCCCGGCCCGCGTCCCGATAAACAGAAAAGGTTATGACGGCGGCACAAAATCATGAGAAGAAATAAGCCGTTTGACATTTCCGCGCGCCGCCGTTAGGATAGAAAAAATCAGGCTATCTTTGTCCGCCTTCGGCGGATAAAGCATACATAAAATATGTGCAGAAAGGCGGCTTTTACGCGTTTGCCCCGCTGAAAGGGCAATGCAAGTGCGAAAAGTCCATTAACAGAAACATTGCGCAGCCCGCGCTGCCGGGCGGTGGCATTTTTCGCTTTCACATGGCAGTGACAGGCCGCGGTGAACATTTACAGGAGGGAAACCGCGTCATTTTTCTTAATATCTCTAAGGTAATTTACGGCGAACGTTATGAAAGCGCTAAAAACAACGCCCTCCGGCGGCGCGGGCGGCCAGCTTTCACGCGTTTGCTACGCTGAAAGGAGAAAACATATGCCGGAACCGCTGAAAAACAGATATAACCGCGAATCCGTCCACGCTCTGGCTTTGCGTATAAGGGCCGTATATCATTCGTTTAAGGTCAATGATTTTGTAAACGGCATTATGGACAAAAGTTGGTCGGCCCTAGAGCTGAAGGCCCGTATGCGGCAGATTACGCTGAATTTAGGAAGGTATCTGCCCGCCGATTACGAACGGGCGCTTGGCGTCATTGACAGGGTCGCCGCCGGTTATCCCGCTGGATACAACGATTTCGCCCTCATGTATTTTCCTGATTTTGTCGAAGTATACGGGCGGGATGAGCGCCATTGGGAGCTCTCGATGGCCGCGCTGGAAAGGTATACTTCCTTGTCATCCTCCGAGTTCGCCGTGAGGCCGTTTATCATCGAGCACGAAGAGCGCATGATGGCGCGGATGGCCCTCTGGACCGCCCATGAGAACGAACATGTCCGGCGGCTGGCCAGCGAGGGCTGCCGTCCGCAGCTGCCCTGGGGACAGGCGCTGACCCGTTTCAAAGAGGACCCGACGCCGGTTCTCGGTATTTTGGAGCGGCTTAAAACCGACCCGTCGCCCTATGTCCGTAAAAGCGTGGCCAACAACCTGAACGATATCTCAAAAACTCATCCCGCTCTGGTCGTGAAGACCGCGTGGGAGTGGTACGGTAAAGACGGGCGTACAGACTGGATCGTAAAGCACGGATGCCGGACGCTTCTGAAAAAGGGCGACATTGATATGCTGCCCCTCTTCGGCTTTGCGGACGGCGGCTCCGTGGATATTGACGGCTTCACGCTGGACGCCGCCTCCGTCCCCATTGGCGATAAGATAAGCTTTTCCTTTATCGTCGAGGCAAAAAAAGCGGCCAGGGTGCGGCTGGAATATGGCGTTGATTACGTGAAGGCAAACGGCGGCCGAAGCCGCAAAATATTCCAGATATCCGAGCTTTCTTTGAAGGAAAACACAAGAAGGCCCTACACAAAAACCCATTCCTTCGCGGACACGAGTACAAGAAAACACTACCCCGGCCCCCATTCGCTCACGCTCATCGTAAACGGCGCCGAGCGCGGCACGCTGGATTTCGAGGTCTCCACAAAATAGCCCTCCCCGCGGGAGGAGCTAAGGTCAACTCTCCCTCAGTCTCGGCGAAAAACATCGCCGAGCCAGCTCTGATGTGACTACCAGCCGAATCGCACAATTCAGAAGGACTCTGATTTGGCTCCCTGGCCGCCTCAATGAGGGAGCCAAAAATCTTTGATAAACCGCCACTTACCTTCGATAGGGAAATGATAAACAGCGGTTTAACACAGGTTTTCGGCTCCCTCTCTGAGGGGGCTCCGCCGCAGGCGGTGGAGGAGTGTTGACCTTAGGTTCTCCCGCAACCCTTGTGCGGGCTCTGTTTGGGCGCGGCTGACGCCTCTTATCAAAGTGTAGTCGCAGTTCAGCTATCGGTCAGCTCGCGTAGAAATCCGGGCGGTTCGGGGATATCCCTGGCGAGCTTACGCACAATACGGCTGTCTATTTCACAGCATACACGGTTAAAAGATCGCCTGACCTCGGGATTGGTAAAACGCATCACCTCTACCCCCAGCTTTCCGAAACATTCCGTCCGCCGCTGGTCATAATCCGGACGGTTGCCACAGTAGTGCTGTCTGCCGTCTATTTCTACTACTAAGGCGGCCTCAAAACAATAAAAATCTGCTATGTAGCGGTCGATGACCTTCTGACGCTGGAAACGCACGGGATATTTTGCGAGAAAATCGTACCAAAGATGACGCTCCTCTGGAGTCATATTACGGCGCAGCCCCCGGGCCAGAGGAATGATTTTTTTATCATATCGCACGATATATACAATCCCCTTCCACATCAGCGGTCATTGATAAAATCTAATCTGCGGTAAGCATACCACAGTCTGATAAGTCTGCAGAAGCAAGGTCAAAATTAAGAGATCGAAAACCACCGCAGATAGGGTAAACGATAATTTTTTCTTAAAGCCTTCCTCTCTGAGGAAGGTGGCTCGCCGCCGCTTTTGCGGCGAGACGGAAGGAGTGTTGCTCTGTATGGCGCGGAAACCGCGCCATACAGAGCCCGCGGCAAAGGCCGCGGAAGAACCTAAGGTCAACTCTCCCTCAGTCTCGGCGAAAAACATCGCCGAGCCAGCTCCCTCAAGGAGGGAGCCAAAAATCTTTGATAAACCGCTATTTATCTCTTCCCCCCACCTGAATGAAATCGGCGTTTAGACGTGCGAATAACGAAATAACTGAGGGCTTGGCAAGCGGAGGCGCACTAAAGTGCGGTGAGAATTGCCAAGCCCTCAGTTATGAAGTTAGTCGTGCTTATAAACGCCGATTTACCTTAGTGAAGGAGTTCAGAGAGAGCCCTCGCCACCTCGGCGGGGTCGGCGCTGCCGCGGGTCTCGCGCATTACGAGCCCCTGGAGGAATTTTGCCTTCGCGCCCTTTTTATCGGCGCCCTTCTTTATGGTTTCGACGGCCTCCGGTTCGGCGGCGAATACCTTTTCGATTACCGCTTTGAGCGCCTCGCCCGTCAGGCGCCCGCCCGCCGCGCCGCATTTTTTCAGCGCCGCCTCGAGCGTAAGTTTTTCGCCGTACATCGCGGCGAGCACGTCTTTGGCCTGCGTGTTGGAGAGCTCTTTTTTCTCGACCTTCGCGATCAGCGAGCCCAGCTCTTTCGCGGGAACGGGGAAGGCGGTGATGTCTAGGCCCTCTTCGCGCAGCAGCCGCTGTACCTCCATGCGGGCCCAGTTGGCGGCTTTCGCGGCGGGCGCGCCCGCGGCGACCATCTCTTCGTAGTAGTCGGCCATCTCCCGCTGTTCGGTGATCTGCTGGCTCTCTTCAAGGGTAAGGCCGTACTGCGAGACGAAGCGGTCGCGCCTGTCCCAGGGCATTTCCGGAAGGCTGGCGCGTATTTTTTCGACATATTCGGGCTTCGCGTCGATCGGCGCGAGGTCCATTTCCACGTAGTAACGGTAGTCGCGCGCGCCCTCTTTGCTGCGCATGGAGCGCGTGACGCCCACCGCGTCGTCCCAGAGGCGCGTCTCCTGCACTAGTTTGCCGCCCTCGTCAAGCACGCGGTTCTGGCACGCGATCTCGTATTCGAGGGCGCGTTCGATCGATTTGAGGGAATTGATGTTTTTCAGCTCTACGCGGGTTCCCAGCGAGCCGTCGGGGTTCGAGAGGGAGACGTTGACGTCCACGCGCAGCGAGCCTGATTCCATCTCTCCGTCGGAGGCCCCGAGGTAGCGCGCGAGCTGGCGTATCTGGGTGACGTAGGCGATAGCCTCCGCCGGCGAGTTCATATCGGGCATCGAGACGATCTCGGAGAGGGGCATTCCGCCGCGGTTGTAGTCGACTAATGAGTAGGCGGCACCCGAGAGGCGGCCGTCGGAGGTCGGATGCACGAGTTTGCCCGCGTCCTCTTCAAGGTGCAGGTGGTCGAGGTGTACCCGCTTCGGTTTGCCGTCGGCGATGATGTCAAGGTATCCGCCCTGAGCGATGGCGTGTTCGTACTGCGTGATCTGGTAGGCCTTCGGCAGATCGGCGTAGAAGTAGTGTTTGCGGTGGAAGCGCGTGTTGTCCTGGATGTCGCAGTGGAGGCCAAGCCCCATTTTTACCGCGAGGTCTACCGCGTGGTCGTTGATGACCGGCAGCGTGCCGGGCACGGCGAGGCAGATCGGGCAGACGTTGGTGTTAGGCGTCGCGCCGATGTAGTCCGTGGAGCAACTGCAGAAGAGTTTTGTCTTTGTCTTTAGCTGGAGGTGTATTTCAAGTCCGATAACGACCTGTCTTTTCATCTTAGCACTCTCCTTCCGTGATCTCGGCCGCCGCCGGAGCGCCCGCCGTTTTTTCGATAATGGAGGCGTAGGACAGAAGCTCCGCGTCGCCGAAGCGCGGCGCGAGAAGCTGGACGTTGGTCGGCAGTCCCTCGGGCGTGAATCCGAGGCTGAGGCTGACGCTCGGCAGCCCGGCAAGGTTGGCGATGGTGGTGAATACGTCTCCCAGGTACATTCTCACGGGATCTTTTTCGCCGAGGCCGCATTTGTAGGCGAGCGCCGGAGAGATCGGACAGATGAGAAGGTCGGCCTCTTTAAAAAGCTCCTTGAATTCGTCGGAGATGAGCTGGCGCACCTTTGTCGCGGGCACGAAGTAGTTTTCGTAGTAACCGCGCGTGAGGATGCAGGTGCCGACGAGGATACGTCTGCGCACCTCTTCGCCGAAGCCCTCCATGCGGCTCTTTTTGTACATTTCGGAGAGGTTTTTGCCGTCGGCGTGGTGGCCGTAGCGCATGCCGTCGTAGCAGGCGAGCTTGGAGCTCGCGTCGCCGAGCGCCACCATGTAGTAGCAGGCGACGGTATGTTCCATCGTGATGGGCAGTTTCGCCTCGATGATCTCGGCCCCCGCCTCGCGGCATATCGCGGCGGCGCGGTCTATGGCCTCGACAAGCGGACGGTCCACGCTTTCACGGTCGAAGCCGGTGAGGATCGCCACCTTTTTGCCGGCGAGCGAGGCGCTGCCGACGGCCTCCGTGAATGAGGGACGCTCGTAGGCGTCGCAGGTGGTGTCGTTGGCGTCTTCTTTTGCGAGCACATCCATGAGGAGGGCCATGTCGCCGATGTTTCTCGTCAGCGGCCCCACCTGGTCGAGCGAGGAGGCGTAGGCGACGATGCCGAAGCGGCTGATCTGCCCGTATGAAGGTTTCATGCCCTGCACGCCGCAGAAGGCGGCAGGCTGGCGCACGGAACCGCCGGTGTCGCTGCCGAGGGCTACGGGGATGAAGCCCGCCGCGACGGCCGCCGCGCTGCCTCCGGAGCTGCCGCCGGGAACGCGCGTGATGTCGCGCGGGTTAAGGGTCGGCCCGAAGATGGAGCTTTCGGTGGTGCTGCCCATCGCGAATTCGTCCATGTTGGCTTTGCCGACGAGGACGGCCCCCGCCTCTTTCATGTTTTTAACGGCGGTGGCGTCATAGTGCGGCACCCAGCCTTTGAGCATTTTGCTGCAGCAGGTGGTTTCGATGCCGTCGGTGCAGAAGTTGTCTTTGACGGCGAAGGGAACGCCCGCGAGAACGCCTGGATCTTCGCCGCGCGCGATCATTTCGTCTATCTTTTTCGCGTCGGAGACGGCCCGCTCTTCGCATACGGCGATGAGCGAGTTATATTTTTTATCATATTTTTTGATGCGTTCGATGGCGGCGCGCGTCACCTCTTCGGCGGTGAATTTTTTTTCTTTGACGCCCGCGGCTATCTCCCGCGCGGAAAGTTTGTGGAATTCCATATTTTATTCCTCCCCTTCCCCGTCGTCTTCGAGCGCGATGATGCGCGGCACGCGGAAGAAATCGCCGTCGCGCACCGGCGCCTCTTCAAGGAAGAGGTCGCGCCCCGTCCAGCGCACCGGCTCGTCCGCGCGGCGCGCGGGAGCCTTTTTGACGTCCCATTCAAAGGGGGCCACGTCCTCGTGAGCCAGCTCCTGCATCTTGTCGCAGAGGCGGAGGATGTCGTTGACGCGGTCGAGGACCTCCTGATACTGATCTTCGGGAAGGCCGATGCGCGAGAGCGTCAGCACCTCGCTCAGCCGTTCCTTGTCCATTTCCATTTTTTTTATCATGTCGTTACCTCCTGAAGTGAGGATTTTTTCTGATGCCGCCCGCCGTACCCGCCGGCGGTAAAGGCGTCGGTCCGTTTATTCCGCCTCTTTGAGTTTTTCCAAAAAGGCCGTTTCGTCGAGTATGGGGACGCCGAGGCTCTGCGCCTTAAGGTATTTGCTTCCCGGCGATTCGCCGACCACCACATAGCTCGTCTTTTTGCTGACGCTCTCGGCGGTTGCGCCGCCAAGCGCCTTGATCCTCTCGCCCGCCTCGGCGCGCGTCATCTGCGAGAGCTCGCCGGTGAGGACGAATTTCAGCCCGTTCCACGGCAGGGCCGCCCTGTCGCGCACCGGCTCGTTGGACTCAAAGCGGACGCCGGCGCTTTCAAGGCGCGCGAGCAGCCGTTCGTTATGAGGCTCGGTGAACCAGGCGTGAAGCGACTGGGCGATCACGGGACCGACGCCCTCGGCAAGTTCCAGCTCCGGCTCGCTGTCGCGCGCGGTTTTTTCAAGTTTACGCAGCGAACGGTAGCGCTCCGCGAGGTCGCTCGCCGTCTTTTCGCCGATGTTGCCGATGCCGAGCGCGTTGATCACCGCTCCAAGCGGGCGCTCTTTTGATTTTTCGATCGCGGCGACGAGGTTCTGCGCCGATTTTTCTCCGAGGCGGTCAAGGGCGGCGAGCTCCTCGGCCTTGAGATCGTATATGTCGGCGTAGTCGTGGATGAGGCCGTTTTCCACAAGCTGGTCGACGATTTTTTCGCCGAGGCCGGAGATATCCATCGCTGAGCGCGAGGCGAAGTATATTATGCGCTCTTTCACCTGCGCGGGGCAGGAGCTGTTCCGGCATTTGACGGCAGACTCGCCGGGCAGCCTCACGGCATGGGAGCCGCAGACGGGGCAGGTGTCGGGAAGGTTAAAGGGTTCGGTGCCTTCGGGGCGTCTGTCGTGTTCGACGCGCACCACCTCGGGGATTATCTCGCCCGCCTTATGGACCCATACGTAGTCGCCCACGCGCAGGTCCAGCGCCTCTATTTCGTCCTGGTTGTGAAGGTTGGCGCGGCGCACGATGGTACCCGCGAGGTGTACGGGATCGAATATCGCCGTCGGCGTCAGAACTCCCGTGCGTCCGACGCTCACCTCGATCTCGCGAACCTGCGTCAGCTTTTCCTCGGGGGGAAATTTGAAGGCGATCGCCCATTTCGGGGCCTTCGCCGTAACGCCGAGGACCCCGCGCAGGGCGATGCCGTTGAGTTTGACGACGACGCCGTCGGTGTCGATGGGATGCTCGAAGCGTTTTGTCTCCCACCCGTCAAGGTAGGAATATATCTCCGCTAGGGACGAACAGAGCAGGTCGGAACCCTGCATCGGCAGTCCGAGCGCGGCAATCTCGTCGAGCATCTGCCGCTGGGTGAGGATGCCGAATTTTTCCGGTTCGATGATTTGGTAGAGGTAGATTTTCAGGTTCCGCCGCGCCGTCTCACGCGGGTCAAGGGTGCGGAGGCTGCCGGCCGCCGCGTTGCGCGGATTGGCAAAGAGGCTCTCGCCTCTCTCCTCGCGGGCGGCGTTCAGGGCGGCGAAGCCCTTTTTATCGATGCAGACCTCTCCGCGCACCTCGAAGCGTCCCGGCAGCGGTTTGGCGAGCCTCAGAGGCAGGGTCTTGATCGTGCGGAGGTTCGCCGTCACGTCTTCGCCTGTCTGCCCGTCGCCGCGCGTGGAACCGCTGATAAAGAGGCCGTCCTCGTAGACGAGGGAGACGGCGAGGCCGTCTATCTTCGGCTCGCAGACGACCTCGACTTTATCGTCGCCGAGGCTCTCGCAGAGCTTCGTGTAAAAGACCGCAAGCTCCGCGCGGTCAAGGGCGTTGTCCAGGCTCATCATCGGCACGGCGTGGGTGACCTTCACAAATCCGTCGCGCGGGCTGCCGCCGACGCGGTGGCTCGGAGAGTCCGGCGTCACCAGCTCGGGATGTTCTTTCTCAATATCCTGCAGCTCCCGCATGAGCCTGTCATACTGAAAATCCGAAATCTCCGGCGCGTCCTGCTCATAATAGAGCCGCGCGTGGCGCTCTAATTCGCCGCGCAGCTCCTCCGCTCTCTTTTTCAGATTTTCAAAATCATTCATTCTGTTTTTCCTCTTTTTGTTCTAAAAATATCACAAACGCAAGTTCCGCTGATTAGACGTGCCGGCTGCTAAGCGGGAAGCCGCTGTTGGAGGCGCAGGCGTATATCGATACGTTGGAGCCTCCGGCGGGGGCTTCCCGCGACGCAGACGGCGCGTATAATCGGCGGCGCTTTAGTCTTTGGGCTTCATCGTGGGGAAAAGAATAACATCCCTGATGCTCTTGGAGTCCGTGAGCAGCATGACGGTGCGGTCTATCCCCACTCCCATGCCGCCCGTCGGCGGCAGTCCGTATTCGAGGGCGTTGATGAAATCCTCGTCGAAGGGGTGCGACTCTTCGTCTCCCTCCTCCTTCTTGCGGGCCTGATCCATAAAACGCTCGCGCTGATCGAGCGGGTCGTTGAGCTCGCTGAAGGCGTTGGCGAACTCCCATCCGTAGATGAAGAGTTCAAAACGGTCGGTGACGTCGGGGTTCTCTTTGTTGCGCTTCGAGAGCGGCGAGATGACCGTCGGGTGGCCGATGACGAAGGTCGGCTGGATGAGGTTTTCCTCGACATATTCCTCAAAGAATAGCGGCAGAATGTCAAAACGCGTGAAGGAGGGGGTGATCTCCATGCCGCGCAGCGCCGCCTGACGGCGCGCCTCTTCATCCGTGATGTTCATGAAGTCGATGCCGACGTGTTCCTCCACAAGCTCCGCCATCGTCGTGCGGCGGAATGGCGGGTTGAGGTCGATCTCCGTTCCCTGATAGTTGATCACGCGGCTGCCAAGTTCGTCGGCGCAGGCGACGATCAGCTCTTCGGCGAGGTTCATCATATCCACATAGCTGCCGTAGGGCCAGTAGACCTCCATCGAGGTGAACTCGGGGTTGTGGCGCTGGTCCATACCCTCGTTGCGGAACTGCTGGCCGATCTCGTAAACGCGTCCGAGCATGCCGATGACGAGGCGCTTGAGGTGGAGCTCGGTGGCGATACGCATGTACATGTCGATATCAAGTGTGTTATGGTGCGTGATGAAGGGACGCGCGTTCGCGCCGCCCGCGATCGTCGAAAGGATCGGCGTCTGCACCTCGAGCGTCCCGTGCGCGTCGAGCACGCGGCGGAAGGTCTGGATTATCTTCGTGCGCTTGCGGAAGGTCTCGCGCACCTCGGGGTTCGCGATCAGGTCGGCGTAGCGCTGGCGGTAACGGACCTCCATGTCCTTAAGGCTGTGATACTTCTCCGGCATCGGGCGCAGCGCCTTGGAGAGCAGCGTGAATTTCCTCACGGAGAGCGTAAGCTCGCCGCGCTGGGTGCGGAAGGGTACGCCGACAAGCCCGATGAAGTCTCCGGCGTCGACCCATTTTTTGAAGAAGGCATAGTCCTTCTCTCCGAGCACATCGAACTGGAAACAGAGCTGTAGGCGGTCGCGTTCGTCCTCGAAGGTGGCGAAGGCCGTCTTGCCGTGGCGGCGCAGCACGATGATGCGTCCCGCCGTCTGTATTTCGTCTTCCGACCACTCTTCGGGTTTAAGGTGCTCGTAGTGCTCCTTCACATATCCGAGGGTCTGCTTTACCTCATAATGGTCCTGCTGGAAGGGGTCATATCCCTCCTCGCTGCGCAGGCGCATGAGTTTATCCTTGCGCTGGCGGAAAATTTCCTCCTCGGGCATGGTATTTTGCTGCTCTTTGGGGGTGTTCTTGAGTTCCTCTGCCAATTGGATCACTTCCTGTATGGTATTTTTAAATTTATTGTGAAAATGCCGCATGGCGGCATTTACATATCTTCGTTCTGCGCGGCCTCGCTGAAATCTATCTTCCGCCAGTTCCGCAGCAGCTCCTCCATCTCCGGCCAGCTTTTGGTCATCGCTCCGGCCCTGCGCAGCTGCGAGGCCCCGGCGAAGCCTTTGAATAGGGCTCCGAGCATCCTCCGCGCGATCGTCAGCGCAAGCGGGCCGCCCTCGGTATTATAAATGCTGCCGCCGAGTTCGAGAAGGATTTTCGTCTGCGCCTCGGGAGAGGGATCACAGAACTCCTCCGGCACCTCGGCTCCCATCAATTTAAGCGTCCTCGGCACCAGAAAGGCGTCGCGCAGCACTCCGCGCGCGGCCAGCACCGCGGCGCAGCCCCTATCCAGATAGTCCGCGAAATCTTCGGGACGGTAACAGTCGCCGCTGCCGCCGATCTTTCCCGGATAGAGGCGCGCCACCTCCGCCACCGCTTCGCGCGAAGCGCTCCCCTCATACCTCTGCGCGGGCGTGCGCCCGTGCACAAAGATAAAATCAGCGCCGCCGCTAAAGAGCCTTTCGCAGAAGTCCGCCGTCCGTTCGGCGGCGTTCGGCGGCATGACGCGTACCTTTGCCCAGACAGGCAGGCCAAACGCTTTCAGAAGGCGCATCATCTCCGCAGCCTCCTGTGGATTTTCCATCAGCTTCG
Organism: Cloacibacillus sp.; assembly: GCF_020860125.1. Lineage (NCBI taxonomy): Bacteria > Thermotogati > Synergistota > Synergistia > Synergistales > Synergistaceae > Cloacibacillus > Cloacibacillus sp. The sequence continues at coordinate 10,646 of NZ_JAJBUX010000111.1, forward strand.
AACCGCTGCCCTTCTTTGTAACCTTTGGCATCGGGCAGGCCATATTGACCTCCAGCGCCGCGAAACTCTTTATCTCCAGCGCGATCTCCGCGCCGCGTGCGATGTCCTCGGCGCTCGCGCCGAAGAGCTGGAGCATGCAGGGCTCTTCGCCCTCGCCTCCATGCAGAAGCTCTTTCGTCTTGCGTCCCTTGTACTTCAGCCCGAGGGCGCTCACCATCTCCGTATGCACCAGCCCCGCCCCCAACATCCTGTGAAAGCGGCGGAAGGAGCCGAAGGTGATACCGGCGAGCGGCGCGAGCCAAAGCGGATTTTCCACCTCCACGCCGCCGACGGTGCGCGGCCAGCCCGGAATTCGCGGGCTGAATGGACGTTGGTTTTCGCTATTTTCCAAGGTTATTCCTCTCGTAAAGTATCCGCAGGCCGTCGAGCGTCAGCCACGGGTCCACGCTGTCCACGCGGTTTGAATATTTTGCGATTATCGGCGCGTGGCCGCCGGTGGCGACGACGCGGCAGGGGCCGCCGAGCTCCTTGAAGATACCCTTTATCACCTTGTCGACCATCCCGACCGTGCCGTAGATGAGGCCGGACTGGATCGCCTCCACGGTATTGCCGCCGATATAATTCTCCGGCGCGACAAGCTCGATCTGCGGCAGCTTCGCCGTACACGAAAAGAGCGATTCCATGCCGAGCTCCATACCGGGGGAGATAACGCCGCCCAGATAGGCGCCGTCCTCGGAGATTACGTCGAAGGTAATCGCCGTCCCAAGATCAACGACGATGAGCGGCGTGCCGTACTTTTCTATACCGGCGACCGCGTTAAGCAGACGGTCGGCGCCAAGCCCGGTCGGGTTTTTCATCTTTATCTTAAGGCCGGTGTTGAGCTTCGTTGATACCCGGATGCACTCAAGGCCGACGTACTTGCGCACTCCTTCGCGGAACATCTCGTCCAGCGAGGGGACGACGCTGCCGAAGATCGCGCCTTTGATATTCTCTTTAGCTATTCCGGAGGCGGAAAGCAGACCGAGAACCATAAAGCCGACTTCGTCCGAGGTCTGTTTTTTTGAGGTGAGACGCCATTGATTGACAAGCTTTTCACCGTCGTAGATCCCCATCACTGTATTGGTATTTCCAATGTCGAATACGAGGAGCATATCCTCATTCCTCCCAATCTGTTATACGGTCAATTTTTATATTTTACAACATAGAGGGGCAATAGAATAGAAAAAGTACAAAAATCGCCGCGATAATTGAGGCCCGCTTCAGCTCCGCGCCGCACCGCAGCGCGGCCGCCGCGGCAAAGAGCGCCACTGAGAGGGCGAAGAGCGGCGCATCCCAGCCCACCGCGCCGGTGATGACGGAGGAGCCCCATTCAAGCCCCCTCTGAAAGAATAAAAGTATCGTCTCAGAGCACCCGGCGGCTATCCAGGAAAAGGGCATCCCGAACAGAGGCGGGAGCGACAGTATCAGCACGAGGGGAAATATCACGCCGAAGGCCGGTACGGCGGCTACGTTGAGCGCCAGCCCCGCCAAGGGAGCCTCGCCAAAGGCCCGCGTCACCAGCGGCGCCGTCACGAACCATAAAAGGACCGTCAGGCAGACGGCGCGGCAGATCCCGCCCCTTATAAACGGCGCGGAGGCGGCGATAAACAGGGCGCAGAGAACCGAGAGCCGCCAGCCGAGGTCAAAAAAATACCAGGGATTCGCCAACAGCAGCAGAGCCACCGCGGTACTTACGTTGTTAAAGGCCGACGAGGGACGCCCCAATACCATCGCCGCGAGAAATAACTCGGCCATCAGAGCCGCCCTCACGCCGCCCGCAGGCATCCCCGACAGCAGCAGATAGCCCCAGAGAAGAAAAGAGATCACCAAAAAGCGCGAAAGGTTTCCGCGTATCAGGAACATGAAAAAACCGGCGATTATCCATATATGCAGCCCTGATACCGCCAGAAGATGCGAGGTGCCGGCACGGCGGTGCAGCGCCTCCGCCGGAGGCTCCCTTCTCCCCACGGTGAAGGCCGCCATATAGGAGGCCGAGAGGGGAAGAAGGCGTTCGTCTATCAGCCTTTCCAGCTTCGCGCGCCAGGCCGCGGGGCCGAAAGGAGCGCCCGTCTCCCTGATCTCAAAAAATATGATCCGCTTCACCGCGCCGCGGGCGCGCCAGTAAAGCCCTTCGTCAAAACCACCGGGTTTCGCCGCGCTCCGAAAGTCAAAGAGCGCCCCACGCAGTATGACGCCGCATCCCTCCGCGGGCGCGCCCTTATCCGGCACATATCCCGCGAACTTACCGTAGGGAGTAGCGATAAGCAGCGCCCTGCCCCGTCCCCAGCGGCGCGAAGAGAGCACTCTGCCGCTGGTCTCAAGAGAGTCCGGCAAAATAATTTTTTTATTTATGATATAAAGAGAGTAGAGAGAAAAAATGCCGGAGACGGCGATAACCAGAATAAATACCGGAAGCCAGCCCTTCACCAGCCGCTCCGTGATAAAGAGGATCAGCGCGGCGGTAAGCGATAAAGAGGCCGCGGCGGCCGCCGGAGAGGAGTGGATAAAGGTATCCAAATAGAGCGAGAGGCAGATACAAAAGAGGATAAAAAAGGCGGGAGCCTCGGAGAGAGGCCCGCCGAAACACTCCCTGTGGCCGGAGGCGGCCGGCCTTGCCCTCAGCGGCTCGTCAGCCGCCAACCGTGATGCGGCCCTTCATCGATTCAAATTTTTTCGGGCCTATGCCCTTAACATTCATGATATCCTCGATGCGGGCAAAATTTCCATTCTGGCGGCGGTATTCGATTATCGACTGCGCCGTTTTGGGGCCGACGCCATTTATTGATTCAAGCTCCGCCTGAGAGGCGCTGTTGATATTTATCTTTCCTAACTGCCGCACGGCGGAAGCGCCGCCCTGCGAGCCTCCTGCGGGAATCTGCGCCGCACCGGCTCCACTAGCCGCCGCCTCGCCTTTGCGCAGAAACTTTATCTGCGCGCCGTCGTCCAGCTTCGCCGCCAGATTGACGGCCTCCTGATCGGCGTTCGCGGCAAAGCCGCCCGCCGCGTTCAGCGCCTCGTAGACACGCGCTCCCGGCGAGACCTCATAGACACCAGGTTTTTTCACCGCACCGGTGACATAGACGACCCACTGAGCGGAGGTCTCCCCTCCGCCCGTGACGGCCTTTATCTGGCGCGGGCCGTCGCTTTCCGACGAAGCCTGCGGCGTGACGTCGATGGTATCCTCCATCTCCGGCATCACGGAGGACTTGCCCGCGGTATCCTTGCCGAACTCTCCTTTAAAGGCCCCGAGAATAACAAAGGCAAGCGCGAAACAGAGCACCCCGGCCGCCGCCAAAAGCTTTCCGGAACTGCGTGGATTCATCGTTTTAGATCCTCTCTCCCTCTAAAGACCAGTGGCTGGCGCGCACGATCCGGACCGGGATGAGCCTGCCGAAATCCTCTTCCGAACCGGGAATGATCACGACCTTGTCGGTCATCGTCCGTCCCTGAATCTTCCCCTCGCCGCGCGGCGCAGGACCGTCGGCCAGAATCTCAAACTCCGCGCCGACATACCCCTCGTTGGCGCTGCGGGCTACCTGCGCCTGCAGCGCATTTATCTCGTTGAGGCGGGCCGCCTTGACTCGATTGTCTATCTGCCCCTCCATCATCGCCGCCCGCGTGCCCTCGCGCGGCGAATACGCCGCGGTGTGAACGATATCAAACTTCACCTCTTGCAGAAGCTCGTATGAGGCGCGGAAATCCTCCTCCGTCTCGCCGGGAAAGCCGACGATGAGGTCCGTCGTGAGGCTCACGTCGGGCAAGGCTTCGCGTATCCGGTCGACAAGCGCGAGATACTGCCCCGATGTATAACCGCGGTTCATCTCGCGCAGTATCCGGTCGCTGCCGGCCTGCACGGGAAGGTTTATCGCGCGGCAGATATCGGCGCGTTCCCGCATCACCGCAAGAATATCCTCGTCAAAATCCTTCGGATGCGAGGTCGCAAAACGAAGGCGCGTCAGGCCGGGCTGGTTTGCTACATCACGAAGCAGCGAGGCGAAACCATATCTGTTATTCAGGTCCTTACCGTAGGCGTCTACATTTTGCCCAAGAAGCGTTATCTCCTTAACACCGCCGTCGATAAGCGTACGCGTCTCCTTTAAGATATCCGCCGCGGCGCGCGACTGCAGCCTCCCCCTGACATAGGGGACGATACAGTAAGAGCAGAAGCGGTCGCAGCCGTAGGTGATTGTCACATAGGCTTTAAATGGATTTGTGCGCGCCGTCGGCACGACGTCGAGGTCGAGCAGCGCGCGCGGGTCGTCGTCCATAAAGAAGCGCGGCGGCGTCTCCGCGGATATTTCCGTCACCGCCTGCGGCACAAGCCCCAAATGGCGGGGGCCGGAGACCAGGCGGACACAGGAAAACTTCTTCGCCATCTCGCGGCCGATGCGCTGCGCCATACAGCCGACAAGCACCACCGCGGGGCTCTTCTTTTTCTTATATACGGCGTCATAACGCCCGATCTCACTGGCGACCTTCTGTTCCGCCTTTTCGCGGATACTGCAGGTGACGAGAATGACCACGTCGGCCTCCCCGTCGGGGACCTCCTGCCACTTCTGATGCATCATAGCGGTACGAAGACGGTCTCCGTCGTAGGAATTCATCTGGCAGCCAAATACCCTGATTGAAAATTTATGCAAATACCTATCCCCTTCAAGTGTTTTTACTCTGGAATTATATGTCAAACTCGCTAAACTTTCCATTAAACGATATACTTAATAATAATAGAGATATTCCAAACGGAGGTGCGGATTTTGTTAAAGAAATCCATTTTATTTGTAATTGTATTGCTGTTCACGCTATCGGCGGCCGCCGCGCTGGCAGCGGAAACCACGAAGCTGCCGGAGATCGCCGGCTGGGAGAACGGGCAGCTGCGCACAACGGAGCTCGACGCTCTCTCAGGATTCAAAGGAACGTGGCTCGAGCGTACATACCGGACAAGCGGCGGCATGCCCTTCCACGCCATATGGGTGGAGGGCGCGGGAGCCAAAGGCTGGGAAGCAAACGAAATGTCCAGCGACGACGGTGAAATATGGGGAGGCGAGACCTCTGAAAAGGTAACCGTGGCGGGACATAACGCGATGCTCGAATACCGCCCCGTAGTCGGCTACAGCCTGATCGTCAAAATCGGCAAGGATGGAGTCCTGACTCTCGAATCACAGGTAGCGACAAAAGAGGCTCTGACGGAGGCCGCCGGCATCCTCGTTAAAAACATGAAATAAACTATCCTGCCCGTGCATATGCGCGTTAAATACCAGCAGCATTGAAAGCGCTCCTATGCACGGGCGTTATCAGCAGCAGGATACCGTTCAAACTATGCCAGCGGATTTACAGGATATTATCCATATTCAAAAGATCCCGCACCAAACGCCCGCTGCGTCCTCTTAATTGCATATTACGAATCGTATCCAGACCATCCCTGCTGGGCTGCCCCAAAAGAACTATGTCATCCAATCTATAGCCCATATTCTTTCCGCTCACCCCCATACCGCCATAGAATGGACTATTGGCGCCGGCGCTCAGTATCATAGATACCTTCAGACATAGCGGCTTATAGCTGATATACCTCTTAGAGAAAGCCAGCTCTTTGCCCGTTTCATTATCGACGATCCGAATTACGTCGCTGTAAATAATGCTATTGACGAACCGGGGCAGAGAGACCTTTTTGAATTCGACTTTGTACCTTATCGGCGGCAGTTCTCCCGGATAACCATATACCTCAGGATGCGCCTCTCTTCCCCTTGAATATAGGTATATCCTGCCGTCCGCGCTTTTTACGGCAAGCAGCTTTATAGATTCTCTCTTAAAAAAACTTTTTACCAGGATCTCCCTGTCTACCCCGTCATATCCCGGCCAAACATTATCTTCCCAATAGACGGATTCAGGGTTCTTCGCGACACTGTTTATTACTTCAAGCGGTCGCTGAGTATTTCGATAATGGATCAGCAGCCAACGGCCTATAAAGATATCTGTAAACGGCACTATCATCAAAACAACAAAGATCACGCAGCAAAGCCAAAGACATACCTTTTGGGAAATCTTTTTAACCGCCACCCAACAAAAAGCTATGCAGACAGATGCGATGGAAAATCCCAGTAACTGATAAATCATCATCTTTAGAGACCTCCCTCTTGCTTGCTATCATTATTTGTAAGAAAAATGTCGTAAAGGAAATGAATATTCTGATATTTAATACATGTTATTTTATCATATAATAAGCAGCCCAAAGAGAAAATTTCTCCTTGAGCTGCTTCTTTTAATTATACAGGCAGTACCACTCGCGATGGAGTGCTTAACTGCCGGGTCCGGTATGGGACCGGACGAACATCCATCGTCTCACGTTGCATAACAACTTCCCACAAAACAAAACGAGAGAGGGAAGTCTCTATTGACTTCCCTCTCTCGCTTAAATTAATTCCGGCACCGATCTACTCTCCCACGGA
>NZ_JAJBUX010000112.1 GCF_020860125.1 Cloacibacillus sp.
TGCATCTCTTTTCTAAGTTTGCGCATCTGCTTTTTTTCATACTTCAGGATATTTTCACCGTTAAAAAATATTTCGCCAGACGTCGGTTCAAGAAGCCGGAGAATTGCCCTGCCAGTGGTTGACTTACCACAGCCTGACTCTCCTACAAGCCCCAAAGTCTTTCCACGGCCAACGGAGAAAGATACGCCGTCGACCGCGTGCAGCGTTCCCTTGGGAGTAGAAAAATATTTTTTCAATTCTTTAACTTCCAAGATATTATCAGTCATTACAAAGCTCCCTTTTTATCTTAAAATCCGGTTCGTCATAGGCAGAGCATAAGATATAATGAGTCTCGGCGAACGTATGCCTGGTAGGCGGCAGGACAAAGCATCTCTCGGAGGCATAAACACACCTCGAAGCAAACGCACATCCGACGATATCGTCGGTGGAATCTGGCATCAATCCCTGTATTGGTTTCAGCATTTCACCCCTGCGGTTGATATTTGGTAGGGAATTGAATAATCCCTCTGTATAAGGATGCTTCGTATTATTGAATACATCGTCAAGCGTGCCGTATTCGACAACCTTTCCCGCATATATGACAGAAACTTCATCACAAATCTCCGCAACTATGCCTAGATCGTGGGTAATCATGATCATCGACATGTCATATTTCTGTTTCAGCTCTTTCATTACCCCAAGTATCTGCGCCTGTATAGTCACATCGAGCGCCGTAGTAGGTTCGTCGGCGATCATTAGTTTAGGGCGGCATGCGAGCGCCATCGCGATTACTACCCTCTGACGCATACCGCCGGAAAACTGGTGGGGATAGTCAAATATACGGTCTGAAGATATACCGACAGTCTCAAGCATTTTACGTGATTGTTTGAGAGCTTCCCCCTTTGAGACGTTTTGGTGAGTCTCAATAACCTCAGCGATTTGATCTCCTACGGTAAGCGCCGGGTTTAACGATGTCATCGGATCCTGAAAAATCATCGAGACAAAATTGCCCCTCAATTTTCGCATCTCCCCGATCGACAGATCCAGGGTATTTACGCCATTGAGTTTTATGCTGCCATTTTTTATCACACCAGGAGGATCAGGTATCAATCTTAAAATGGCAAGTGCCGTCGTCGTCTTACCAGCACCTGTCTCACCGACAAGGCCTAAAGTCTTTTTCTTTCCCAGGGAGAGATTCATACCAGTGACGGCATGGACGACGCCATCCTCAGTCTCGTAGTCGACAACTAAATTATCAATCTCAAGTATTGGCTTTTCACTGGACATTATTTATTCTCCTATAACTATTTTTTCAGTTTTGGATCAAGGGCATCTCTCAAGCCATCCCCCAAAAGATTCAGCGAAAGTATCGTCAGCATAATCGCCAGTCCTGGGAATATAACCAAATGTGGCGTATCTCTCAGAAAGGCCCGCCCCGACGAGAGCATGGCACCCCATTCAGGCGCCGGAGGCTGAACTCCAAGACCGAGAAAGCTGAGAGAAGAGGCGGAGGAGATAACCGTCGCGACACGCAGGGTCGCCTGGACCATTATCGGCGCAAAACAGTTAGGCAGGACATGATGGGTAATGATGTAAAAGTTACCGGCACCGACGGCTCTCGCAGCTTCGATATATTCCTGGTTGATCACGGTCAGCACCGAAGCCCTGGTTATCCTCGCGTATTGAGGAATAGTAACGACACCGACGGCAATAATGATGTTGAATAAATTACACCCAAAGGCCGCCATGATAGTTATCGCCAAAAGAATACTCGGCAAGGCTAAAAATATATCAAAGAACCGCATTATAAGCTGGTCGAGCGCACCTCCGTAATATCCGGCAACTGCGCCCAGAAAAACCCCTGTCGTACAACAAATGGCGCACGAGACAATTCCAATGAGCAGCGATGTCCTCGCTCCATAAACTATCCTGGAAAAAATATCTCTGCCAAAATCATCCGTGCCAAACGGGTGGCTCCAGCTGGGCCCCTGCAGCCGTTCTCTGATATTTTGCTTTATCACATCCTGTTCGTAATCAATAAACATCGGCCCGATCAATGCGGCGGCTGATATTACGATCAGAATGACAAGGCCGATCATGGCGGTATGGCTTTTTTTCAGCCGCCGCCAGACCTCTTTGAATTTACTTCTTCTCACTACCCTAGTGTTCTTGTCTTTAGTTTTCATCTTTTCTTCTCTCATTTCTTTGCGCCCAAAGTTGCCTTCAGCCTTGGATCAATAAAGGCGTACGTTACGTCAATAATAAGATTTACGACACAAATTATTATTGTCGTCAATATTATGCAGCCTATGACCATCGGCAGATCTCTTTTATTGATGGAGTCTACTATCAGATGTCCGATGCCTGGCCATGAGAAGATCGTCTCGGCGATGACCGCTCCGCCGACCATATCGACAAAAAAATTACCGGCCGTGGTGGCGATAGGGATCATTGCATTTTTCAGCGCATGTTTCATAACAACCTTTACCTCTGTGAGTCCCTTTGCCCTGGCTGTGGTAATGTAATCCTGCCGAATAACTTCAAGCATCGAAGAGCGCGTCATTCTGGTAAGCAGTGCAACCATCTGCGTCCCTATTGACGCCGCCGGCAGCAGAACGCTGTACCAATAGGCATTTCCACCACTGGGCAGCCATCCTAATATCAAAGAGAACAGTAAAATCAATAATATACCGAGCCAGAAATCTGGTATGCTGATAGCGGTCAAAGCAACTACCATGCTCAAATTGTCAAAGATAGAATATTGTCGTATGGCGGCTATTATACCTAACGGGAGGGATATAAAAAGAGCCATCAGAATAACCCAAAATGCCAGCCACATCGTAGCAGGAAGCCTTTCCAGATAAGATTCAAGAACGGTCCTATCGTTGTAATATGACTTGCCAAGATCCCCATGCAGAAGGCCCAACATATACCGACCGTAACGGACAAATATATTATCGTTTAGGCCAAGTTCATCCCGGATGCGCGCAATTGTCTGATCGTCGGCCTCTTTACCGGCTATTATTCTCGCTGGATCTCCCGGGGCAAGATTTACAATGAAAAAGATAATGAACGATACGCCTATAATAACTGGCACTAGCATTAGAAGCCTTTTAAAGATATATTTCCACATACTATCGCCTCTCTCATTATGAAGAGTCGGAGAAGGGCGGGGAGAGGATAACTCCCCGCCGTCACTATTTGTTTATCTCTCGCTTTTATTTCCAGTAAACGAGGTAATAGGGCATTTCTCCGCCTTTAGGGATGACAAGTCCTCCGATATTCTTATCGGCAGCCACCGTCTGCGTCTCAGAGAAGAGAGGAATAAGCGCAACGTTGTCTTCTATATATTTCTGAATCTTTGAATATGCGGCCTGAGCCTTTTTTAGATCAGTTATCGTAACTGCTTCATCAAGCATCGCGTCATATTTAGCATCCTGATACCACATACGGTTCGTCGTACCGGCATGTTTTGAATAAAGCAGACTGCGAAGGGGATTGTCGGCATCAGAGGTGGCCGCGGCCCAGTCATCAATTGTCATAACAAGCCCGTTCTGCTTAATAAGTTCGTTAAACGCACCTCTTTCCATCCTCTCAATAGTTATTTTGACCCCTATTTCAGCAAGTTGAGCCTGCAGAACTTGTCCTAAAGTCAAGCCACGTTGGCTGTTCGTCGTATAGGCCGCAGAGAATCCGTCTTTGTAACCGGCTTCTGCGAGAAGTTTTTTTGCCATTGCCACATCCTGTTTATATCCAGGCAAAGTCTCGTCCGCGTAGTTCTGTGTTTTTGCGAGGATCGTGTTCCTTGGCGTTCCTCTGCCTTCAAGTAGAACAGTAACCATCTCAGGCTTGTTTATCGCATATGCAAGCGCCTTACGAACCTTGAGGTTATCGAATGGTTTTTTCGTGGTATTGACTGTGAAAAAATCCACCATCGCACTCTGAGATTCGGTAATAGCGAGTCTTGAATTCTTTTTGATACTTGGAACGTCTATCCCCTGAACCGAATTATTGATGTCGATCTCACCCGTTTCAAGCGCGATCGCCCGCGCTGTATTCTCGGGCATGATAACAAATTTAAGCGTCTTGATCTTAGGCTTGGGCCCCCAATAATTGTCGTTGCGCTCCACTATTATAGAGTCGCCGGAGTTCCACTTTACGAACTTGAACGGTCCGGTACCGTTATTAACAAACTTTCCGTTATTTTTCTTTAGAAATTCTTCGCTCATAACACTGGTACCACAGAACACCAACGCATTCAAGATCGTTGCGGTCGGCTGTTTCAGAACAAACTTGACTTTGTTGTCATTCATAGGGATCACTTTGTCTATGAATGAGACCTTGGCGGCAAATCCGGCGCTCTTAGCAGCCCTTTCGATACTGAACTTTACATCGCTTGCCTTCAGCGGCGTACCGTCATGAAATTTGACGCCCTTTCTCAGCGTAAAGATATATTCCTTTGGAGAAACTATCTCGTACGACTCGGCAAGTCCGGGGACGATTTTGCCTGAAGCAGGGTCTATACGAAGCAGCGTGTCATATACAAGCAGCGTACAGATATTCTGCGTCGTAGCGTTTTGCCCAAATGGATCAAGGCCGGCAATATCGCTGTCCACACCAACAATTATGTCATCCCTCTTCGCCGCGTCCGCGGCTCCTGCCAAACAGCAGCATACTGACAAAGCAATTACAACTACTAATAATAACGATTTCCGCCATTCTTTCATTACGTACACTTCCTCTCTTATTTGTAAAAATATCTATCCATGTATCAGGAGGATATTCCCCTGTACATCCGTGTTAACCATCATGCTCGGCTAAGAATTTGAAAACCGCCTCCCCTATAGTATTCAAGAAACGAAGTCCCTCCACGTCGCTTTTAAGTTTTGTCGTCATGACCGCTATTATGTATCTCTTCTGTTTAGGTGTGGTAATAATCCCCACGTTGTGCATTGTTCCCGGTATATGGCCCGTTTTATGAGCAAAATTGAATATATCGGGCATATACTGGGAAAGATAGTTCTTATCACACTGCCCAGCTAAAATCTTTAGCATCTCTTCCCCTATTCTTGAACCACTTTTTTCCTTGTCCAACATCAACATAATCATTTTTACAGACTCATTGGGGGTCGTATAATTTTCAAGGCCTTTAGATTGGGTTTCAAAGTCAAGAAACTTTCTCCTCAAAACAGTATGCTTCAAACCACATTTCCTTATATCTGAATTAATATTCTCCATGCCAGCCAGGCGGATAAGCATGTTGGAAGCCAGATTATCGCTGAGATCTATCATCAAGCGGCATAAATCTCCAACGGCATACTCAGAAGCGGTCAAGGGATGGTGCTGGGCATCGAACTCGCCAAACATATCTCCCTCTTGAACGGAAATAGGATCTGAAAGTGCGACCTCGCCACGCTCAACTTTCTGCATCACAGACCAAAGGATTGGCAACTTGATAATGCTGGCCGCCGGCATGACCTTATCCGCCTCCAGTTCAAAATCGTAGGCGGCGCGCCCATCCAGAGACCTAAAGATTACGCTTACCTCTCCATCCAATGAACTAATACTCTTCTCAAAAATCTCCCTCATGTTACCCCCACCTTCTTATATAAAAATAAAAAAACCAGCATACACTGGCACTTCTCGTGAAGTACCAATATATGCTGGATTTCTAGATCCCCGCTGTTTGTAAGCTACAAACAGGCCAATCTCAGAAGCAGCGAGTATTCAATTATCACATCCAATAATACTCTTACCATCCTATATTATCGTTAAAAAACAGTTCAGTATGCAACTAACGTTAATTTATTATAGCAATTATAGAGAAACATGCAACTTAAATAATCTTTTAAAGTCTCCGCAGCCCATGCCCGTTGACATTTTTTTCAATCATGGATTGCTCATATTATTTTATAAAATAGCTTATTTACACATTATTCCGTTATTATCACGTTGTTTCGCCATGCCCTATATTTTCTGACCGCATCCTTATAGGCTACTTGTATCGCCCTCTGCGAAGTTCCGAGATAATGGGTGCGGACTTTTTCCAGCAGCGCCTCGTCCACCGCAGCAAGACTTTGCCCAATGAATAATCCTCTGATAAAGATATTTGTAAGCTGCAGGGCGGTAGACACCTCTAAATCTATGATCTCACCGGTCTCGGCATCGGCGATAAACGTTATAAAAAAATGAACAAAGCGATGCGTAATGGGATCGCTTTTAGGAGATTTTGCATTTCCAATGATACAGAGTGTTTCTCTTTCCACTATCATCCCACCTTTTCATAATTATATGCGCTATCGGCATTTATCCATGTATTATAAATATACTTTCCGGATATTACTCATCCTCCAGAGTGTCGGCTTCGGCCTGGATAAACTCCTCTTCGCCGGAGACCGGCAGCTGCTGAACATTTTTCAGGGCGCGGTTTATCGCTCTGGTGCGTGTGCCGGCCTTATCCAGCTCTTTTCCCGCCTGGTCTATTTTCTGCCTCGTCCGTTCGAGCACTTCGCCGAATTTTTCAAATTCGGTCTTTACTTTGCCGAGAAGCACCCAGACCTCGCTCGACCGTTTTTCGATCGCGAGCGTGCGGAAGCCCATCTGCAGACTGTTCAGCAGCGCACAGATGGTCGTGGGGCCCGCGGGGACGACGCGGAAGTCGCGCGAAAGCTGCTCGCATAGACCGTCTATCCGCAGCACCTCCGCATAGAGTCCCTCTATCGGCAGATAGAGGATGCCGAAGTCGGTCGTGAAGGGAGGTTCGATATATTTGCTGTGTATCGCCTTCGCCTCTTCAAGCACGCGGAGGCGCAGCGCCTTCTGCTGTTCCGTTATCTGCTGGCTGTCGCCGCTCTCCGAGGCGGAGATGAGGCGCTGGTAATCCTCTATCGGGAATTTTGAGTCTATCGGCAGCCAAACTTTTCCGCTCTCATCGTCGGCGCCGGGAAGGATCACGGCAAATTCCACGCGTTCGCTCCGGTTGGGACGCGTGGCGACGTTCTCGGCGTACTGCTCTTTAGTGAGCAGCTGCTCAAGCAGGACACGAAGCTGCATCTCCCCCCAGGTACCGCGGACTTTGACGTTAGCCAGTACCTTTTTCAGGTCGCCGACGTCGGAGGTCAGGGCGCGCATCTCGCCAAGCCCCTTATGCACCTGCTCGAGGCGTTCCGAGACGTTGGTGAAGGCCTCTCCAAGCCGCTTTTCCAGCGTTGAGTGGAGCTGCTCGTCGACGGTGGCGCGCATCTTTTCAAGTTTTTCTTCGTTGCTTTTATGCAGCTCGCGCAGCCGCTCTTCGACCGCGGCACGCACCGCCTCGAGCTTTTCCTCGTTGAGGCGGCTGATGTTCGTCAACTGGGTCGAGAAGGCCGCGAGGCTCTCGGTCTGCTGTCCGCTGATCTCCTTTATGCGCGTCGCCTGGCTCTCGCCGAGGTTTGTCAGCTGCGCGGAGAAGCTCTGGAAACTTTCGCGCTGCATATCGCCTATCTCTTTGATCCTTTTAGCCTGTGCGTCGCCGAAGGTGCCAATCCCGCGCGCCTGCTCGGCCCGGGCCTCGATGGCCGCCTCGCGCTGTTCTTTGCGCATCGCGCTGAGGCTGCCGTTCAGCCGCTCCTCAGTCTCGTCAAGCCTGGACTCCATCTTTTGCAGCCGCGTAAGCAGCTCTCTTACGGCCTGCTCCATCGCACCGGCGCTTTCGCGGAAGCGAGAGAGCGACATTACGACGTATATGCCCGCGAGAACAACAAGGGCCGCTATCCCAATCAATATCGGCATCGTCAACACACCCTTTCATTTATACGGGGATATTATAAACTAAGAAGCTGCGGAAAAATCGCAGATATCCGGCAAAACACAAGGAATACCGCTCCGGAGATGAAATAAAGCGGTAATTCCAGATTAAAAAAAACCGCCCCGGTGGTTATTCGAGCGTCAGAAAACCCTCGCGTATCGCATACTTTGTAAGCTCGGCCATACTCTCGCAGCCTAGCTTGTCCATGATGCGGCGGCGGTGGGTATCGACCGTGTTTTTACTGATGGAGAGAGCGTCGGCGACCTGCTTGCCGTTGCGCCCTTTGACGAGGAGCTGCAGCACCTCCATCTCGCGTTCGGATAGCGGGCTCGCGCGGCCAACCGCCTCATTGCCGAGCAGCCGCAGGTAATCGCTGACAAGCACCGTACAGACTTTCGGAGAGAAGAATACCTCGTTCCGGCTCACGGTACGGATGGCGTCAAGCATCAGCTCCGGGGAGCTCTCTTTCAGGACATAGCCGCGCGCGCCGGCTTTCAGCGCCTCGGCGATAAAGCGCCTGTCGTTGTGCATGGAGATGACGATAACGGCGATGTCAGGCAGTTCGGAACATATCTTAGCCGTCGCCTGTATGCCATTCATATTCGGCATGGTGACGTCCATCAGGACGACCTCCGGTTTCAGCCGCTGAACGGCGTTCACCGCCTCAAGGCCGTCGGAGGCGGAGCCGACTATCGCGATATCTTTTTCACGGCTCAGCAGGCTCTTAAGCCCCTCGCGAAATAACTCGTGATCATCGGCGATAAACAGTTTTATCATTGATCGGCCCCCTCCCGCAGATCACTTACCTTTAATTTTAACGGCGCAAGCAAAGAGACCGTCGTCCCGTCTTTGTTGGAGACGATTCGCATATCGCCTCCGATATGCAGGAGACGTTCTCTGATGCTGAATAATCCCAGACCGCCGGTGTTGCCTCTGCCGGGCATGAAATTTTTCCTCATGCCGACGCCGTCGTCTTCGATCACGACCTGTATTTTATTCGGTCCTCTGTTGACGTTTATGTGGACATGCTTCGCCTTCGCGTGTTTGATGACGTTGACCAGCAGCTCGCGCGACATTCTGTACAGTATAATACAGACGGCGTCGTCCGCCGGATAGTCTTTAAGCTGTCCCCTCGTCGAAACGCTCCATTTTATATCTCTCGGCGACAGGAGTTTATCCGCGAGCGCCTCCAGCGCCGGGGTGATGCCGACCTCAAGAAGGATCGGCGGACTCAGCTCGAATATCAGCTGGCGGCTCTCCGCGATCATCCGCTCCGTAGACTCGATGGCGCCGTCCAGAATTGATTCCGCCGCATTCGGTCGGTGATAGTTTTCTTTCAGCTTTCGCAGGTCAAGCAACAGCGAGAGCAGCGAATGGCCGATGCTGTCGTGAAGGTCCGTCGCGATCTCGCGCCGGGTAGCCTCCTCGCTGATTGTCAGCTTGGTCGCCAGCTCCCGCAGCATCGACTGGTACTCGATAAGTTTTTTCTGTTTTTCTTTCAGTTCAGCCTCCGATTTTTTCAGCTCCGTCCGGTCAAGAAATATCGTCGCCGCACGGTCGTCAGACAGGGGAAAGGCTATCGCCTCAAGATATTTATCGGTATAGACGCTCTCGCTCTCACAGTGGACGGCATGTTTCTCCTTCACACAGCGTTCGATTATCTCGGACCAGCACGGCTCAACGTTCGGCCATACTTCCAGAAAGCTCTTGCCTGCCACCTCTTCGCGCTTGACCTTATTCACACGTTCATACGCGCTGTTCACATCAATGTATATTATTGCCGACGAACCCCTAATGCCGATATCCGGCTCTATCTTGTAGAGGGCGATGGGGTTGAATGTCTGCTCAAAGAAGAATTTTTCAAAAAAGTTATTTTCTATCACCATTACCGACCATCCATCCGGAATTTATTTGTTTAATTATACTCTATGCCGTCTGCATAGGGAAAAACCATACTTAAATACGGGCCGCAGTATATTTTATCGGCCAGAAGTAAAAACCTCCGAGATATCCCTGAAACGGTATCTGCGGAGGTCCGAAAACTAATCTTCAATATTAAGTAGAAATATAGGGCCTGCCCGCGCGCCGGTCGCTTCTTCGAAAAGATATCGTCCTGTGCAAGCCTAATAATAAGACTTATACATCCGGCCTGACAATGTGTACGCTGCGGTCGCAGAACCAGTCGTAAACGGTATATTCAGGCTTAGGCTGCAGACGCAGGCGCTCGATGCTCGTTCCGACGATAAAGAGCGGATTGGCCGGATCGATGAGATTCCTGCCGTCGTGCGAAAGCCGCTCGTATACGCCCTCAAGCTCCCTTTCATTATCAGCGGCTATGACGACCATCGTCCAGTTTTCCTGCTGCTGCGAATCGATGTCGGCATAACCGGGGATATAGACCCGCCTCTGTCCCAGCAGAAAGAGGTGCAGCTTTCCTATAGCGTCGTATATTTCGTCGTAGTTGTCTCCGGTAGCGCGCAGGAAGAAGAGGCGGTCGGCATCCTTCATATAGTAAAGGTCGTCGGGGAGATGAGCCTCTTTGCGGTAGAGCTCAAAATCATACCTGCTTCTCAATATGAGGTTGAAGCGCACCTCGTCGGCCTCGGCGCCGTTTTCCTCCATCCATCTGCGCATTCCGGCCTCTCCGGGAGGCGTAGTCCCCCTCGTCCCCACGCCCCATTTAGGAAAAGCCTCGTAAAAGGAGCGGACCAGCGGGGACTCCGGCCACCGGTATTTGACGCGGCCATTTTCGATTCCCCAGAGAGCCTCCCGCGCCAATTTCGGCACGGATGGCAGCGCCTCGTTGACTGAATATTCTTTTATGCCGAACTGGCCGATAAAGGCCCTTTCCATCAAAAGGTAGAGACGGTTGTTCCAGAGGGCCTTTTCAGCGTCAAATTCACCAATCGGCAGGGCGGAAAGATAATGGAGCTTCGCGCACTCCTGACGTCTTTTTTCTCCCTTTTCTGTAAGGACATAGCCTTCGCCGTCCTTAACCAGCAGGCCGTCTCCGGCAAGTTCCGACAGAGAGGAAACATTCTCTCCGACAAGGGCAAAGGTCTCCTCATCCCAGCAGGGAAATTTGTCTTCAAAAAGAAGCAGTGCGCGATCCATATATTATCTCTCCTTTTTATCTTCCTTTTTAAGCGCCTTCCAGAAAGAGGCGCAGGCACAGACCATTATCAGCGAGAAGGGTATCGCCGCCGCGAGCGAGACCGTCTGGAGGTTCTGCAGACCTCCCGTAAGCAGGAGCACAACCGCAAGAGCCGCCATAAGTATACCCCAGACGAGCATCTTGCTCTTCGGCGGGTTCAGATCGCCGTGCGTAGACAGCATCGCGAGGACGAAGGTTCCCGAGTTGGCCGAGGTGACAAAGAAGGTTATGATCAGCACGAGCATCACGACCGACATTATCTGTCCCAGAGGATAGTGGCTGTACATCTCAAATATTCCCACGGATACGTCTTTAAGCACCGCTACGGAGACATTTATCTTCTGCACAAGCTCCAAATGCAGCGCCGATGTTCCGAAGATCGCAAACCAGGTGAAGCTGCCGAGAGCCGGCACGATGAGAACGCCGCTTACAAATTCCTTCACCGTGCGTCCGCGTGATATTCTCGCGACAAACGAACCGACGAAGGGCGCCCATGATATCCACCAGGCCCAGTAGTAGAGCGTCCAGCCGCTGAGGAATGATTCGTATTTTCCGCCATAGGGCGCAAGGGTAAAACTCTCTTTAATCAGGCCGCTGAGGTAATCGCCTATTCCTGTCATCAGCGAGTTTACGATGGGGAGCGTCGGTCCCACTAAAAACAGCGCCAGCATCAGCAGCAGACAGACCCAGAGATTGAAGTCGGTGACAACTTTGATCCCTTTTTCTATGCCGAGCGCCGCCGAACCGGTGTAAAGGACGGCCAATATCACGATTATCGCTATCTGGATGACGATGCTCTTGGGAATGCCGAATATCGCGTTCAGCCCGCTGTTGAGCTGCAGGGTGCCCAGTCCCAGCGAGGTGGTGATACCGGCGAGTGTCGCGAATATGGCAAGTATATCAACAGTTTTTCCAAACGTCCCGCGGACCTTTTCCTCACCTACGAGAGGAATGAATATGGAGCTGATAAGTCCGGGAGCGTTGTGGCGGAACTGATAATAGGCCAAAGGCATGGCGATGACGGCGTATCCCGCCCAGGGGTGGAGCCCCCAATGGAAGAACGATATCTGTATGGCGTCGCGCGCTGCCTGAACAGAGCCCGGTTCCGCGCCAAAGGGAAGCGAACCGAAGTGGAAAAGCGGTTCGGCGGCTCCGTAAAATACCAGCCCCACCCCCATACCGGCGGAAAAGAGCATGGCAAACCACGACATGTTGCTGTATTCAGGGCGGGAATCATCAGGGCCCAGCCGTACATTGCCGAAGCGGCTCAGCGCCACGGCGATGCAGAATATTACAAAAAGATTCATCGTAAGCATATATCCCCAGCCATAATAGCTGGTGAGGCCGCCATTCAGGATCTTGGCGAACGCTCCGAAACTTTGCGGGGAGACGAGCCCCCAAAATACCAGCGCAAAGGTTATGGCGATGGAGATTATATACACCATATTTCTTTTAGGTACGGCGGTATTATTGGTTTTTTCCGACATCGATGGATTACTCCTTTGTGACAAGGTAGTCGAGATTTTGAGGTAAACCTAAAACGGCGGGGCGTGATAACGCCCCGCTCGAAACACAAACTGCTAGATGCTTACTTTAAAAACCTTCGGTTCATTGATATCTTCGGCGAGAGCGTCAAGCGCTACACCGACTCTGTGGTAACGGAGCGCCCACTCTTCCTCTTTCGAGAGCGTCGGGTCGCCGAGGGGATAGGGTACGGAGGTGGTGGGGACTATTCTGTTTGAACCGACAGTCTTGGCGACGTCGATGAGGTTCGCCATGACGACGACGGGGAATCCTGCGCGTTCGATCTCTTTGGCCATCGTTGCACCGCAACGAGTACATGTTCCTCAGGTGGCGGTGAGGATCACGGCGTCAACTCCGGCCTGTTTCAGCTCGGCGGCGATCTCCTTGCCGAACTTAGCCGCGTAGTTCTGCGTAGTTCCGGTTCCGACCGTTACATAATAGTAGTCGTAGAGTTTCGCGAACTTGCCCTCTTTCTCGTAGGCGCGCATCGCGTCAAGGGGAATCCCGCGGTCGGGAACGGCGCACATCGCCTCGGGGTCAAATCCGGCATGGATCGTCTTAAACTCACCGGTGGGAAGGTGATCCATACCGGCGATGTTATATTTGCCCCACTTCTGGGCGGAGGCGCTCTGTATCCTGTCCGGGTTGTCGGAGGGAACGACGCCGCTTGAAGAGACCAGCGCGATCGTGCACTTACTGAGGTCCTTCACCGCCGGCGCGGGCGGTATCCGGTCGGTCTTCGGGATCACGAGCTCCGTCTGGAAGGGCTCACCGCTGAGCTTCTTCAGCAGCATGTCAATGACGCGGTCGGCAGCCATCACGCCGCCGGGCGCGGGAATCTCGCTGCGGATGCCGCGCGGGAAATAGCCCTCTTCCGCGGCGGGCAGGAGTTTTTCGCCCTTCGCGATCTTTTCGGCGTACTTCGCCATCAGCGTAAGATCGTCCTTCATAAAGGTCGCCTTGCGGCCTCCCTTAAAGATTACGCAGGAGCTCTTATATTCTTCGACTCCGGGGTTTTCCTCGTTCATCGAGGTGATGACGGGAACGCCGTAGCGCTCGGCGACGGCTTTGCAGACCAGACCACAGCCTACCCCGTAGCGCCCCGCCATAAACGCGGGACCGGCAAAGAAGATATCAAACTGCTTTGTGTCAAGCCAGGCGAATATCTCCGCGAGAGCTTCGTCAGTGTGGTTGGTGATATAGTTGTCGCCGCAGACAATGGTATTGGTGACTTCGATGTCCGGCATTAGCCCGTCGAGCATCAGCGAACAGCCGATCGGCTTTTCATTGAAGAGCGGCTTGCTGTCCGCCGCGTCCTCGCCGCCGACCTGGCCAAAAAACTGGTTTATATAATGTATGGCTTTCATATGTTTCGCCCCCTTAGAAATCGGCGCAGCTTCTGCGCGAATAGCCGCTGATGTGGTTTGCGCAGAACATGCCGTTATTTTCCATCACGCAGCTGCCGTCAGGATTGATGCAGCCTTCCCAGCCGCCGGAGTTTCCGTCGCGGGCGAGCGCCTCAAGTTCGCCGATGACCTCCATCGCCGGCATCTCGTAGAACTGCGAGACGTTGCCGGTGGTCACAAGGGCGTCTGTAGCGGGGTTCATGGAAACGAGAGGCTGTGAAGCGCCGTCTCTGCCCGTCGCCTCATCCGAGAGACCGATCGTCTTGATACCGAGCCGCTCAAGTTCGACAAGCATCGCCGTGTAGTCGACGTCGGGATTGCCGTATCCCTCTTCGGCGACGACGGCGCCCTTCGCGCCGAGCGCCACCGCGATCTGTCCCGCGATCTGCACGCAGCGGGCCTTTTCCTCCATCTTCGGATTGAGGGTCGAAAGGATCACGCCAAGGAAGTTGATCGTCTTTCCGTGCTGGGCATAGAGACGTTTGATCATCGGGTTGGTCGAGAATTCATAGGTGGAAATTTTTGATGAGCTGGGCATAAAGCTGCCGGATACAAGGCATCCGTCAAGGAATTCGTTGGGGTGCATAAAGGTCGGGAGCATACGGTTGCCATCCCAGCCATATACTAAAGTGTTATAGCCCAGCGCTTCCATCTGAGTCTGCGGCTGCAGCACATAAACTACGCCGGGAAGGGCCTTAGTTTTTTCGTCGCGCTCATTGAGGGCCGGCAGATCGTAGACGTCGACCTCTTCGGGCTCCATATCGCGCACGCATTCCGCGATATGCTCCGCGAGGCGCAGTCCGGCCCAGCGGATCGCGTGGTTCTTCTTCTGCTGTTCCCTCTGCTCGTCAAGTTCGCTGGTATCGGCTATAAGGACGAGATTAGGCATATCTCCCCATATCGTGTAATGCTGGTAGGGGCCGCCCATATCGATGAGTCCGTCCTGAAAACCGCCCCAGTGCTTCCCTACGGAAAGAAGCGATACTCCGTCAAGTACGTGAGTCCGGCCCATGCCGGCCTGGCCGAGCGGGCTCGTCACACCGGGATAAGCGCCCTCTCCGCCGTCTACCTTGCATCTGAATTCCACCGAGTCCTTAACCGGGCAAAGCCTCACCATATCGCCGGGATGTACGATCTTAAGGTCGGCCTCGGTAATATATTTGTCCTCGCATACGACCTTAAGCGCATCTTCCTTATTGACGGAGAGGATACCGCCGCAATAGGCCGTCTTGTCGCCAAAGACGATATCTCTGACTTTAAACTTGCCAATTTCCAGTCTCATGTTCTTCCTCCTTCTATATATTTATTGGATCTGTTACTATTGAATCTGTTACGCGCCGCTCTTTATGTGAAAAGATACACTAAAATGTCCTTCAACCTCAATAAGGGAAAACGCCAAAAGCTCGTCATGTTTTACATTACACACGACCTCACTACAGTGACATTTCACGCCATTTTATGGAGGAACTCACGCGGGATAAATCTTCCTGCCGTCTAATAAAAAGAAGATCTGCAGCAAAGGCGCCAGCTGCGTAAATTCCCAGCATTGCCTCCGTCACGGCGTCCACGACGGAGCATTAGTAAAAAACGTTAACAGTCTTTCACTGTTTCCCTCATAGATTATAGGTACTATATTCAGATAACCTATATTTATACATATTAGATATCTGCCAGCATAGCTTACAGACATTTATATGTACACGGCGGTTATTCTCATTAACATACCGGAAAGCGTAAATCCGGAGATTATTTTTAAGGAGGAAGTTCTTCATGTCTGGTACCAAAAAGAGTCTAATGGAACGCTTTATCAGCGGAGTCGAACGGATCGGCAACAAGCTCCCACATCCATTTTGGATATTCACGTTTTTGATCGTATTCGTCGTCGGGCTCTCCGCGGTCCTCGCGTCGGCCAATTTTTCAGTGACCTAGACCTATCTCGCGGCGTCCAAAGATCCCACCGTCGCGCCCGCGATGAAGACGGTAGCTGTAAAAAGCCTTCTGAGCTTAGAGGTCCTCAACAAGTATTTCGGTAACTTCGCGGGAGTATACGGCGGCTTCTATCCCATCGGCATCGTGCTGATAATGATGATGGCGATCGGACTCGCGGAAAAATCGGGCTTCATCACCGCCGCGATGAGAAAGATGATCCTGGGCGCCCCCGTGCAGTGGATCATCGCTATTGTGGCCTTCGTCGGCATAAACGCCAACCTGGCCTCGGACGCCGGCGTCGTATTCACCCCGCTGGTGGCGGCGGCAATGCTGAAATCGATCGGTATGAACCCCTGGATCGGCATCATCGCCGGTTATGCGGCGGCCAACGGCGGCTATACGGCCAACTTTTTCATCGCGGGCACCGACGCGCTGCTGGCCGGTATCACTGAGTCGATCTGCATAGGCAACAATATCAACTACCCCATCTCCCCGCTGATGAACTGGTACTTCCTCATCGCCGGCACGGTGGTGCTGACGATATGCACGGTCATCGTCTGCAAATACTTCCTCATCCCCTATCTCCACGGCGGCAAGATTGACGAGATCGACGCCTCCGAGCTTGCGAAACACCAGCTCAGCGCCGATGAGACTAAAGGACTGCGTGTGGCGGGGATAGCGGCGCTCATTTTCGTCGTCGCCCTGGTAGCGATGGCCCTGCCCTCAAGCTCCTTCCTCCGCAACGCCGACGGCGGATTTGTGCCGCGCTCGCCGCTGCTCAACAACGTTGTGGCGCTGCTGTTCCTCTTCTTCTGCACGATAGGCGTCTCGTACGGCTACGCGGCGAAGACGATCAAGTCGATAAACGACATTCCCGGCATGATGCAGGACTCTCTGAAGGGCATCCTCAGCTTCCTCGTCGTCGCGCTTCCCGCCGCCTTCTTCATCGAGCTCTTCAATGAAAGCCAGCTGCCGACGGTGCTCGCGGTCAAGGGCGCGGAGATCCTCAGGGCGGCCAACATCTCCGGTATTCCGCTCTTCCTGCTCTTCATCCTGATATGCACCTGCGTGAACATCTTTATCACCTCTGGCGTCGCCAAGTGGCTGATCCTCGGACCGGTATTCGTCCCGATGCTCGCGATGGTCAATATCTCCCCCGCGATGACGCAGCTCATCTACAGAATCGGCGATACCTGCACAAACATAATCTCTCCCATCGACTACTACGTTCCGGTAATCCTCGGAATGCTTGAGGCTTACCGCACAAACGACAATCAGAAGGTCGGCGTCGGCACGCTGATCTCCCTCTCCATCCCCTTCAGCATCGCCTACATGATCGGGTTCATTGCGCTCCTCGTTTTTTGGTATATATTCAATCTGCCGCTTGGCCCCGGAGCGAGCATATATATGTAAGCTAAACAGCCGGCAGGCGTCCTGGAGGAGCCTCTCCCCCGGGACGCGGGCAGATAGTACTGCATAGGAGATGAGAAAAATGAAAGATACGGAAAAAAGGCTGATCGAGCTGCGCAGGGATTTTCATAAACATGCAGAATCAATGTGGAAGGAATACCGCACGGCCTCCATCGTCGCCAGACATCTGATGACACTTGGCATCCCCGTCGTTATGGGCGACGACCTCTCAGTAAAGGGGATGCAGTTCCAGTATCCCTCGGAGGAAAAGATCGCGGAAGAGAAGAGGCGCGCCATATCGCAGGGCGCGGAGCCGGAGCTCGTGGAAAAGATGTGCGGTCTGCCAGGCGTGATGGGGATCATCGACACTGGAAGAGAGGGACCGGTGACCGCCTTCCGCTTCGACATCGACGCGCTCCCCTTTTCGGAGACGGACGCTTCCGAACACAGACCGGTAAAGGAGAACTATGTTTCCGTCAATGGCGGTTCGTGCTACGCCTGCGGACATGACGGACATACCGCTATCGGGATGATCGTCGCCGAGGAGCTCATGAAGAGAAAAGATAGCCTGCGCGGCAGGATAAAGCTGATCTTCCAGCCCGCGGAGGAGGGCGGCGGCGGCGCGCGCGGCATCGTGGAACGCGGCTGTCTCGACGATGTGGATTACTTCTTCGCAGGACACATCGGCCTCACCCGGCTGGACGGAAAGCCTCTGCCCTCACACGGCATCATCGGCGGCACGAAGGATTTCCTTGACAGCCGCCGCTACAACATCATTTACAAGGGCAAAGCCGCGCACCCCTGCGGCAACCCCAACGACGGCAAAAACGCCCTGCTCGCCTCCTGCGTCGCGGCGCTGGGGATACACACCATCCCGCCGCACTGCCAGGGCGAGTTCCACCAGAACGTCGGCGTCATGCACGCGGGCAGTTCGCGCAACACGATAGCCGCCGACTCCTATATGGAGGTCGAGGTCCGCGGGGAAAACGACATCGTCGCCGAATACGGCGAAAAAAAGATGCTCTCCGTTGTGAAGGGCGCGGCGGAGGCCTATGAGGTCGAGTGCGACGTCGTCCTCATAGGTAAATCTTCCTCCGGGGCCTCCGACGACAAAGCGATAGAGATCGTCATGCGGTGCGCGAGAACGATCCCCTGGTTCACGGAATTCCACGACGTCGGCAGCGTCGGCGGCAGCGACGACGCCTCGGAAATGCTGCGCCGCGTGCAGAAAAACGGCGGCGTCGGCAGCTACATCGGCCTCGGCGCAGACTTTACGGCAAGCTTCCACGATAAGGCCTTCGATTTTGACGAAGGCGTGCTTGCCCCCTCGGTCGAGCTCTTCGTGAAGATGGTGGAGGATATCCACTCCTAAAACGCTGATTCCCTCAAACACACTTCAATACCCAAGAGCCGTGCCTTCGCCGATGTTATATAATAAGTGGCGAAGATACGGCTTCTTAATATCTTGAGGAGGGTACAGACAATGGCGGAACGTCCCGAAATCAATATACCACGGCTGATGGCAGCCTATTATACAGAACACCCGGACATGGCCGACAAGGGGCAGAGGGTCTCCTTCGGAACATCCGGCCACCGCGGCTCGTCACAGAAGGACAGCTTCAACGACGACCATATCGCGGCTATCGCGCAGGCGATCTGCGAGTACCGGCAGGAGAAGGGGATAACCGGCCCTCTCTTCATGGGAATGGATACCCACGCGCTCTCGGAGGCGGCGCTGCGTACGGCGGCGGAGGTCTTCGCGGCAAACGGCGCCGAACTGCGTATGCAGGAAAATTTCACCTATACGCCCACCCCCGTCATCTCCCACGCGATACTCAACTGGAACCGGCAGCCGGGAGCGCCTGCCGCGGACGGCGTCGTCATAACGCCCTCGCACAATCCGCCGCAGGACGGCGGCTTCAAATACAACCCCCCGAGCGGCGGCCCCGCGGGAACGGAGATCACTAAGCTGATCGAGAGACGCGCCAACGAACTCATAGAAAACAGGCTCGCGGGCGTCAGGCGCATCGGCTTCAAAGAGGCGCTCTCGCGCGCCAATGTGCGTTTCATCGACTATGTGGCACAGTATACGGCAGAGCTCGGGGATATCATCGACATGAAGGCGATCGCCGCCTCCGGCCTCAAGATCGGGGCGGACCCGCTCGGCGGCTCAGGCATCTTCTTCTGGGAGCCGATCGTCGAAAGATACGGCCTTGATATCGAGGTCGTCAACAAATCCGTCGATCCTACCTTCTCCTTTATGCCCCTCGACCACGACGGCAAGGTGCGCATGGACTGTTCGTCGCCCTGGGCAATGGCCAAGCTCGTCGCGCTCAAGGACAAATACGACATAGCCTTCGGCAACGACCCCGACTACGACCGCCACGGCATCGTCACCAGGGATGGCCTCATGCAGCCAAACGCCTACCTCGCGGTCGCCATAGAATATCTCTTCACCCATCGGCCGCTGTGGAGCAAAGCGGCGATGGCGGGCAAGACCCTCGTCTCCAGCTCGATGATCGACCGCGTGGCGGCGGGGCTCGGCAGGGAGCTATACGAAGTTCCCGTCGGCTTCAAATGGTTCGTAGACGGCCTGCTCTCCGGCTCGCTCGCCTTCGGAGGCGAGGAGAGCGCGGGAGCCTCCTTCCTGCGCAGGGACGGTTCGGCCTGGAGCACGGACAAGGACGGTTTTATCATGAGCCTGCTCGCGGCGGAGATCACGGCGGTCAGCGGCAAATCACCTTCCGAGCACTACCGTGATATGAAGGAACGCTTCGGCACTCCCTACTATTCGCGCAAAGACGCGCCCGCGACACGCGAGGAGAAGGAGAAACTCAAAAAACTCTCACCAGCGGATGTGACGGCGGAGAGACTCGCCGGAGAAAAAATAACGGCGAAGCTCACAGCCGCCCCGGGAAACGGCGCGCCGATAGACGGCCTCAAGGTTACAGCCGAAAACGGCTGGTTCGCCGCCCGCCCCTCGGGCACGGAGGATATCTATAAAATCTACGCCGAGAGCTTCAAAGGCGAAGAACATCTCGTCGCGATCAACGAAGAGGCGCGGCAGATAGTGGCGAAGGCTATCGCATAGCGGCAGCGGGGAGGCGCGGCGCGCCGCCGCGGCCCCCCTTTACGCGCTGGGAGCGGCGGCGGTGAAAAACGTATTTTTTATCGGAGGAACGATGGGGGCCGGGAAGACGTCCGTCTGCCAAGTTCTCAAGAAAAGGCTCAACCGGAGCGTCTATCTCGACGGCGACTGGTGCTGGGACATGGACCCCTTTCAGGTAACGGAGGAGACAAAGGCGCTCGCGCTGGATAACGTCTGCTGCCTGCTCGGCAATTTCATCCGCTGCTCCGCATATGAAAACGTGATCTTTTGCTGGGTGATGCACCGGCAGGAGATCATCGACTCCATCCTCGCGCACCTCGACACCTCTGGCTGCCGCCTCAATATCTTCTCTCTGGTCTGCGGCGAGGAAGCGCTCCGGCGGCGGCTGGAGGGCGACATTCGCGCCGGGAAGCGCGCGCCGGATATAATCGAAAGAAGCCTTGAATACCTCACGCTCTACGAACGGCTGGACACCCTCAAGATCGACGTTTCAGAGCTAACGCCGGAAAAGGCCGCGGAGCTGATTGTCCAGATGAGCGGAGAAAATTTACCCCGCCAATTTAATATACAGTAAACATCGCTCCCATACTGCCGCCGTCCACATGGCGCGGTTTTGAAAACTCCCCCGCATCTAAAACCTCCCGCACAACGTCCCTTTGCGAAAAGCGGCGTCAGCTCTGCAATTTACCACGCCTCTGAACAGCTATACCCTGCAAACTGACTGTATCAATTTTTTATTGCCAATCCGTCAAAAAACGCCATTGCTGAGCAAAGCTAAGTGATATTTACAGCCATTTGTAATATAGATAATGATATATCGATATATGCATACCGATATACGTCATCTCATATCTTCATAAAATGCTTACCCTCCATTATCATTCTTTGTAGTGAATTGAGATATTTTTCACATTTACAAAACTGAGAACTTTCTATTTGGGTAAAACCGAACAGGAGTGTTGAAAATGGCAAAAGAGAGAGCAAAGGAAGAGCGGATCGTAGACAACGTTGAATCACTCAACGCGAGAATGGCCGAGGTACGCGAGGCACAGAGCAAGTTCGCCCTCTACACGCAGGAGCAGGTGGATAAGATTTTCCTCGCCGCGGCGATGGCCGCCAACAAGGCGCGCATCCCCCTCGCGAAGGCGGCCGTCGAAGAGACCGGCATGGGCATCGTGGAAGATAAGGTGATCAAGAATCATTTCGCCTCCGAATACATCTATAACTATTATAAGGATGTGAAGACCTGCGGCGTCATCGAAGAGGACAAAGCCTTCGGCACGCAGAAGATCGCGGAGCCCGTCGGCGTCATCGCCGCGGTCATTCCGACGACGAACCCCACCTCGACGGCGATATTCAAATCGCTGCTCGCGCTTAAAACGCGCAACGGCATCATCATCAGCCCCCATCCGAAGGCGAAGAACTCCACGATCCTCGCCGCCCGCACCGTGCTTGAGGCGGCGGTCGCCGCCGGCGCGCCGGAGAACATCATCGCCTGGATAGACATTCCCTCGCTTGAGATGACGAACACAGTCATGAGAGAGGCGGACCTCATCCTCGCGACCGGCGGCCCCGGCATGGTCAAGGCCGCCTATTCGAGCGGCAAACCGGCGCTCGGAGTCGGCGCGGGAAACACCCCTGCGGTGATCGACGAAAGCGCTGACATCCGGCTCGCGGTCAGCTCGATCATCCACTCCAAGACATTCGACAACGGCATGATCTGCGCCTCCGAGCAGTCTGTCATCGTCCTTGACAATATATATGACAAGGTGAAAAAAGAATTCGCCGACCGCGGCTGTTTCTTCCTCAACAAGCCGGAGACGGAGCAGGTGCGCAAGACGATCATCGTCAACGGCGCGCTTAACGCGGCGATCGTCGGACAGAGCGCCTTTAAGATCGCCTCGCTCGCCGGCGTCAACGTGCCGGAGAAGACGAAGATACTCATCGGCGAGGTAGAGAGCGTCGACATCAGCGAAGAGTTCGCGCACGAAAAGCTCTCCCCCGTCCTCGCGATGTACCGGGCCGGCGACTTCAAAGAGGCCGTCTCCAAGGCGGAGCACCTCATCGCGGACGGCGGTTTCGGACACACCTCGTCGCTCTATCTGGACGCCGTAACGGAGCGTGAAAAGCTCGACTACTTCAAGGCCCGCATGAAGACGGGGCGCGTCCTCGTCAACACGCCCTCCTCGCACGGCGGCATCGGCGACGTCTACAACTTCAAGACCACTCCCTCGCTGACGCTCGGCTGCGGCTCCTGGGGCGGCAACTCCGTCTCGGAGAACGTTGGCGTAAAGCACCTTCTCAACATAAAGACCGTGGCCGAAAGGAGAGAGAATATGCTCTGGTTCCGCGCTCCTCAGAAGTTATACATCAAGAAGGGCTGCCTGCCCGTGGCGCTACGCGAGCTGAAGGAGGTCCTCGGCAAAAAGAGGGTCTTCGTCGTGACGGACAGCTTCCTCTATAACAACGGATACACCAAGGCGATCACCGACCGCCTCGACGAAATGGGCATCACCCACACCACCTTCTTCAATGTCGCCCCCGACCCGACGCTCGCCTGCGCGCGCGAGGGCGCGGCGGCGATGCACGCCTTCGGCCCCGACTGCATAATCGCCCTCGGCGGCGGCTCCGCGATGGACGCCGGTAAGATCATGTGGGTCCTCTACGAGCACCCGGAGGCGGACTTCATGGATATGGCGATGCGCTTCATGGATATCAGGAAGCGCGCCTACACCTTCCCCAAGATGGGCGAAAAAGCCTATTTCATCGCCGTACCGACCTCGGCGGGCACCGGCTCCGAGGCGACGCCCTTCGCGGTCATCACCGACGAAAAGACGGGCGTAAAATACCCGCTCGCGGACTATGAGCTGATGCCGAACATGGCGATCATCGACGCCGACATGATGATGAACGCCCCGAAGGGGCTGACGGCGGCCTCCGGGATCGACGCCGTGACCCACGCGCTCGAGGCCTACGCCGCGATGCTCGCGACGGAATACACCGACGCGCTCGCGCTGCGCTCCCTGAAATCGATCTTCGAGTTCCTGCCGCGCGCCTATGACGACGGCCCCAACGACCCCGTGGCGCGCGAAAAGATGGCGAACGCCGCGACGATGGCCGGCATGGCCTTCGCGAACGCCTTCCTCGGCGTCTGCCACTCGATGGCCCATAAGCTCGGCGCCTTCCACCACCTGCCCCACGGCGTGGCAAACGCCCTTATGATAGAATATGTGCTGCGCTTCAACGCCGAAGAGGTCCCCTCGAAGATGGGCACCTTCCCGCAGTACGCCTACCCGCACACCCTCGCGCGCTACGCGGAGGTCGCCGACTACCTCGGCCTCAAGGGCAGGGACGACAGGGAAAAGCTTGAGAGCCTCATCGCCGCGGTGAACGGCCTTAAAGAGCACGTCGGCATCAAAAAGACGATCAAGGATTACGGCATTGACGAAAAGGCATTCCTCGCCACGCTCGACGAGATGACGGAACAGGCCTTCGACGACCAGTGCACCGGCGCGAATCCGCGCTACCCGCTGCTCTCCGAGATAAAAGATATGTACCTCAAAGCCTACTACGGAAAATAGGAGGAGGATACGAAGATGAAACTTGAAAAGATCATTGCGGTACGCACCTCAAAGACCGTCTTTCGCGACGGGGACAAGTGTATAAAACGCTTCGACCAGGACCATTCCAAGGCGAAGATACTCTCCGAGGCGGCGACGCACGCCAAGGTCGAAGAGAGCGGCCTCCCCGTGCCGAAGGTGCTCGAGGTGACGAAGGCCGAGGGCAAGTGGGCGATCGTCTACGAATTTATCTCCGGCAAGACCCTTGACCGGCTCGCCGAAGAGGCCCCTGAAAGAGCGGACGAATACATGGAACGTTTCGTAGAGGCGCAGCTCAAAATAAACGCCGCCAAGGCGCACAGCCTTGAAAAACTCAAAGACCGCCTCGCCGAAAGCCTCTTCGCGGCGGACCTCCCCTCCGCGACGCTCTACGAACTCCACATGCGCCTCGAGTCGCTGCCCGTGGGAGACCGTATCTGCCATGGAGACTTCGCCCCCAGCAACCTGATCGTCAACGGCGCGGACGAAGATTATATTGTGGACTGGTCGCACGCGGCGCAGGGCGTCCCCGCGGCTGACGCGGCGCGCACCTACCTCCTCTTCTGGCTCGCCGGAGAGATTGACGGCGCGGACAGATACCTCAGCCTCTACTGCGAAAAGAGCGGCGTCGCCAAGGCGGAGATACAGAAGTGGATACCGCTGCGCGCCGCCGAGAGGCTCGCGCAGGGCAAGGCGGAAGAGCGCGAATTTCTGCTCTACTGGGTCAACGTTGTAGATTACGAATAACAAAAGGCAGGTAATATAGAGATGATAAAGATCAAAGTCTGCATCGGCAGCGCATGTCACGTAAAGGGTTCACGCCAGGTCGTCGAGGGGCTCCAGTTCCAGATCGCGGAGCATTCGCTCAAAGATAAGATCAATCTCGGCGGCGTATTCTGCATGGGACGGTGCCAGGAGGGTGTCTGCGTGACCGTGGACGATAAGTTCTACTCCGTCGCGCCGCAGGACGTCGCCTCATTCTTTGAAAAAGAGGTCCTGCCCCTCGCGAAATAAATCGATACTCACGTCACAACACCGCCCGCCGGCTGTCAACCGGCGGGCTTTTTGCCGTCCGCGGCCCGGCGGGAGGCGGTATTTTTCTCCAACACCTTGAGATTCTCGTTAAGCCGGAGCGCGATGATCCCCATCACGAAGCCGGTGATAACGTCCGCTGCGGGCTGGGCAAAAATGACGCCGTTTAAGCCCGCTGCGCGGGGCAGCGTCAGAATGGCGGGGATAAAAAAGAGAGCTTGACGGCCGGCGCTGAGCACCCAACCGCCCAACGATTCACCGAGAGCCAGAGAGAGCATCGAATAAATGGCCTCCATTCCATAGAACAGAAACGTTATAACGTTGACGCGAAGCGCCCATGAGCCGAATCTGACAACGCTGCCGTCATTTGCCGTAAACAGAGAGATCACGGAGGCAGGGAAGGCCGCCATCAAAAGCACAAAAAGAACGCAAAAGCAGGTCGTCCATTCGACGGCGACCTTTGTGGCGTTCCGCAGCCGGTCATATCGTTTTGCGCCGTAGTTATAACCGGCGACAGGCTGAAACCCCTTAGCAAAGCCGAATACCGCATAAATGCCCATGGAGATCACACGGGTGACTATGCCCATAGCGGCAATGGCCGAATCTCCATAAGGCTTGGCGGCCATGTTGGTCATGCTGATCGCGGCACTGGCGGCAAGCTGAAAGACAAAGATCGGGATCCCTACCTTGAATATTTCTCTAAATACCGTCCTCTCAAAAGTAAATTCTTTCGGGGAAAAGCTAAAGACGCTCTTCCTATTCAAAATATAAGCGAGATACATGACAGCGGTGACGGCCTGCGCGGCAGCCGTCGCTAAAGCCGCGCCGAGGATCCCCATACGCAGCCCATAAATAAAGACCGGGGCGAAGAACGTATTCAGCGCGGCCCCCAGGAGCATGGCAGCCATAGAAACCTTGACGGCCCCCTCGCTGGAGGCGATATTGTTCATAGTGACGTTAAAAATATTGAAGACTGAACTTGCCACATAAACCACCGCGTATTGCCTGGCATAGGGTAAAATCGTCTCTGTCGCCCCAAGTCCAAGCAATACATGATCCAGGCGGCATTCAATGCCAATAATTACGATAGTGCCAAAAATAAGGCTGGAATACAGCGCCGTCGAAGCGACACGCCCCGCCTCTTTCCCTCTCCCCTCCCCAAGCAGCCGGGACAGATAAGACGCCGCACCGCCGCCAAACATCACGGCTATCCCCACAAGAGCCTGACCGAGAGGGAACGCGACGGAGACGGCTCCCATCTGACTTGTGCCAAGACCTCCGACAAAATAGGCGTCGATGAGGTTATAAAACCCCGTTACCAACATGCCAATCATCGTCGGTACTCCCATTTTTAAAAGCAGCGCCGGTATCGGAGCCTCCCGCAGCATTTTGATTCTCGCTTCGCCGTTCATCTCTGACAATACTCCCTTCTAACTCTGGTTACAGGTAAAAACACATGTTACCGGCCCCTGCGCAGGCCCGTGATAACAAGTTTGGGAATGACCTGATAGGTCGTATCGACGGAACAGACAGCCCTCCCGACCGCCAGCTTCACGGCGTTTTCCTGTTTTTGGAGCCGTCTGGAGCCGGCTATTGTCAAAACGACATTCGTATGAAGGCCGGACCTTACAATACGCAGTTCCTTGACCTGGGCCGACGCGTCAAAAACTTTCACTGCCCGTTCCGCTTCGGCGGTTACAGCCTCTGCCGCGGCGGGATCCTCCACCAAAAGGTCGGTTTGAATCGTGGCGTCGCAGTCCATATTGGCAAATAGCCGATATGATATCTCCTGCGCCGCGGCGTTCAGGTCGAAGCAGCTATCGTCGCCGCGCCCCTCTATGTGCATGGAGACCGCGTAGCGTCCCAGCCCGTAATCATGGATCAACAGATCGTTTATCCCATATACGGCTGGATAACAGGCAGCACAGGAGATGATCTTATTCTCCAAACTTTTGTCGGGGAACTGCCCCATCAACCGACCCGCCACCTCAACCATCGCCTTGGAACCGGAGAAGATGATAAAGAAGGAGACGAGAAGCCCGCACCAGCCGTCGATATACCATCCCGTAAGCCGTTCCGCGATCAAAGAAAACAGAATGGCCAAGGTTGCCGCCATATCGCCGATACAGTCGGCGGCGGCTTTCATGGAGGCGGAATCTATCGCCGTCCCTATTTTTTTGTTGTAACGGTACATATATAACTTCACCAGGACAGAGCAGGTAAGAACCGCCGCCGTTACGGCGCCGCAGCTGACAGACTGCGGAATATGAATCGCGGACAGGGACTTTTTGGCCAGCACCCCGCCAACCATAATGACCGCGATAGAAGATAAAAAACCCATCAGCCACTCATAACGCCCATGGCCAAAACGATGGTTCTCCCCCGCGCCAACTCCGGCGAGACAGAAACCGATGAATGAGGCGATGGAAGAGACCGCATCCGATAAATTATTAAATCCGTCGGCTACGATCGCTGTGGAACCGCTTACGAGACCGGAGAAGAGCTTGACGCCAAACAGCAGGAGGTTGAAAAAGATGCCGACGCCGGAGCATAGCTTTGCATAAGCCTCCTGGACGGCGGGAGAATCTGTATTTTCGCTATCTTTTATCCAGCGCCTGATAAGAAATGAGATCATCCGCCGTAACACCTCCGTTCCGTTTCACAAACTTTTGCAGGGCTTCAAAAGTTCTATCGCTTACAACGTGCTCCATAGCTCCCGCGTCAAGTCTTGCGGTCTCCGCGGGAATCCCCAAAAACCGAATAAGAAAAATTTGAATGACAGAAAAACGGCCGTACAATCTATTCGCGGCCTCAAATCCCCTCTCTGTCAGACAGACGTCGTTGTCCAGTACGGCAACGTAATCCTTTTTCACAAGTTTTTTCACCATATTGCTAACACTCGGCCGGGAAATTTTCAGACTTGCCGCGATATCCGCTTCCCTGACCTTACCCTGTCTTTGATGGAGCAAAAGAATCGCCTTCAAATAGTTCTCGCCGGAATATCTTAACGACACGTGACCACCTCCTTTTTTGAGTAAATTTCCTCACTGAATATTACGACTCCGCACCCAGCTTGTCAATAAATAAATTTACTCACTAAAGAGGCATAAAAATGCCGGAACATGTACCATGGGCAAAGTTCCGGCGTTGATTTTAGGATTTATTATTTTTCGGAGGCGGACCGCAGAGAACTCCGCTGATGAAAGGAATCACGGGAAATCCCCAATACGCGGGCAAACATATCATATGTAAAATCCAGGAACGAGGCCATATAATCACCTGTGTTGACGGGGGGGATTTTATGATGGAACGTATGGACCAGCCCGAAAATCAAAAAACGGGCGGCGGCGGAAGCGTCGTCAACATTGAATGCCTTTTCGTCCGCCCCCTGCTCTATGATCGGGGTTATAACGGATACCCACTGTTCCGCGACATTATCTATATAGATGGCGCGTATATCCTCCCCCTCGTTATAGCGGGACTCAAAATCTCGGTGACTCATGGCAAATTCAAAAATTCGTTTTATCACAAGCTCTAATTTTTCCGCGGCGGGCATCTCCTTTGAGATCGGGACCTCTAATTGCTCCGCCATTTTCATTGCGTAATATTCGGAGGCGGCGGAAAAAATTTCCGTCTTGGATTTAAAGTAGCGGTAGCAAAGCCCCGGCGAGACGTTCATTCTGTCCGTTATATCCTGAACGGTCATATTATCGTAGCCTTTTTCCGCAAGCAGTTCCAGCGCCGTTTCAATAATTTCCCGCCGCCGTTCCTCCGGCTCTTTGCTGATCCGCGGTCTCCTGGGGCTGTTGCGCGCCCGCCGTTCCCTCATGGCCGATGAATCGTCCGTCTGCCTCATGTTCGCACCTCCGCGTAATTATAAATGAGTAAATAAATTCATTATCGCCATTTTTATATTTATGTCAAGGTTTAATCAGAGGCGGTCGCATTCCTCACGTTCTCATGCAACGGCAGACGGCTGTTGATCTATGCGTTTGCCATGATTTGTGTAATTATGTATTTCACAAAATCATGTTTAAGATGATACAATAGGGTGTTATTAAAAATACTTTTGCAGAGGGGTACGATCTAATGCGTTATGTTGGAACCGTTTCAAGGGGGATACGCCTCCCGGTCGTCACCAGGGGCGCCGATATTGTAAAGATCATATCCGACAGCATAATCAATGCGGCGGAATCGGAAAGAGATAAATTCGAGATGAGGGACCACGATATCATCGGCGTTACGGAGTCGCTCGTGGCGCGCTCACAGGGCAATTACGTGACGCTGGAGGACATTTCAAACGACGTCGCGAAGAAGTTCCCCGCGGGGGACGTCGCGGTGATCTGCCCGATACTCTCGCGCAACCGCTTCCACCAGCTGCTCCGCGGCATGGTGAAGGGGATAAAGGGCCATGTGCACGTCATCCTCACCTATCCCTCGGACGAGGTCGGCAACCAGATCATCGAGCCGATGAACTATTACCTCAACAGCGCGAAACTCTCCGGCGAATGCTTTGACGAAAAAGAATACTACGATATATTCGGAGAATGCAAGCATCCCTTCACAGGCGTCGACTACGTACAGCTCTATAAGAGTATCGACCCCGGGCGCGTCAGCGTGCATTTCTCAAACAATCCGCTCTCGGCGCTCAAGTTCGCGAAGCAGGTGATCGTCGCCAGCATCCACGCCCGCCAGATCCACCGCGACATTCTTGAAAAGGGCGGCGCGGAGAGGGTCGTGACGATGGACCAGATATGCAGCGAACCGGCGCGTCCCGGCGCGGGCTACAACGAAGATTACGGCCTCTTGGGCTCCAATTACACGAACGACGAGTCCGTCAAGCTTTTCCCGCACGACTGCGGCGAGTTTGTCAACAAACTCCAGGCGGAGCTCAAAGAGCGCACAGGGAAAGATGTCGAGGTGCTGGTCTACGGCGACGGCGCCTTCAAAGATCCCGTCTGCGGCATCTGGGAGCTCGCGGACCCCGTGGTCTCGCCCGGCTACACGGATGGGCTCAACGGTATGCCGAAGGAGATAAAGTTTAAATACGTCGCGGACAACGTCGGTGAAAAGGATCCGACGGCGGCGGTCGAAGAGGCGATCCGCGCGAAGAACCGCCTCGACAAGTTCGGCCACTCGACGCTCGGCACGACGCCGCGCCGTCTCACGGACCTCGTGGGTTCGCTCTGCGACCTCACTTCGGGTTCAGGCGATAAGGGTACGCCCGTCATTTACATCCAGGGCTACTTCGACAATTACCTCGATGACTGAGTTAGAAAACGTCCTTCCGTTCAGCGGCATCGACCCGCACGGGCGCGTAAAATTCTCCGTGCTGCTGGAGATGTTCCAGCAGATGGCCGACGCGGACGCCTCAAAGTACGGCCTCTCCGTACGCCAGACGCTGGAGCACAACATCACCTGGGTGCTGCGCAAATACCGCATCGACCTTGAAAAGTACCCCACCAAGGAGAGCGGAAAGATAGTCATCAAGACCTACGCCGAACCGTTCAGGAATCTCTTCTCGCTGAGAAGCTTCAAACTCTGGGACGCGCACGGGGAATTTCTCGGCTCCGCCTATACCTGGTGGGTGCTCCTCGACTTCATAAAACAGCGCCCGATACGTCTGGACAAGTGCGAGCTGATGAACGCCTTCATGGAACAGCTGACGGACGAGCTGCCGACCGACGTGAAGATACCGGCGGTGACGGCCCCCACGATGGAGGAACCGTGGAAGGTGCGCTGGCAGGACCTCGACGTCAACGACCACACCAACCACGCCGTCTACTTCAACTGGGCGCTCGACACGGTGCCCGACGAAGTTCCAGACAAGATGGCGCCGGTTTTTGTCGAGGGAGAGTTTCTCCACCCCATCCCGCGCACAAGGGTACGCTGCCTCACGCAGGAACTTCCCCGCGAAGAGGGGCGGAGCTTCCTCCACTCGCTGCGCCACCAGGAGGACGACACGGAATACGCGAAGCTGTCGTCTCGCTGGCGATAGGCATAACACGATACTACAGGCGGCAAACAGCTTGATTTCACGGCCCTCACAAGATTGTGAGGGCTTTTTCTGTTTATAGCAAAAATTTGCGCTATAATGGCGCATATAGTATCCATGTTGAAATACATGGAAACTCCATTGGAGGAATTGCTATGAAAAAGGCTCATCGCGCGTTCACGCTTGTAGAGCTGCTTATTGTCATAATAATTATCGGTACGCTGGCTGGGATGATGATGCTCGCGGCGGGCTCCGCTACGTCTAAAGCGGAGGCGACGAAGATCGTGGCCAATCTGCGGACGCTCAAAAGCGCCGTTATGATGTACGAGGCGGAGAACGTACCCTTTCCTAATAACACCATAATATACATGGATGAAAAACCAAACTCTTTAGATAACTACTTAGATAACTCAGGTTTAAGCGGCGCTTATTTTTTCCTGAGGCAAGATCCGTGGTCATATGTGGCTTTTGCCGGTGAAACTGCAAAACCTCAGATTACAAAAGACAGCGATGTCTGGAAGCAAATTTTAATGATGGCAGACAACGCGGGATTGTATATATCCTCCGCCAACGTATCAGAAGTATGGAGCCTTATAAACGATCCCAGAAAATAACATTTTATAGCCGTTATTTAAAAAAATAATTATGACCACTAAATAACAATTTACACCGCTTATGCACTTTGATATAATCTATTCAATCGGTTGCACAAGGGGTGTTCCCATGAAAGTTACCATGCAGGATGTCGCGAATCAGGCGGGTGTGGACAAGGCCACGGTGAGCCGCGTACTCCGCGGCGACCACCGGATATCGGAAAAGACAAAGATAAAGGTGATGGAGAGCGTACGCGCCCTCAACTATAAACTGGACCGCAACGCAAGAAACCTCTCAACAAACACCAGCGGACTTATCGGCGTGGTGATGCGCGACCTCAACAGGTCGTGGCTCGGGGCCTTTCTCGCGGGTATTGACCGCGCCTTTGCGAACTCGGAATATGAGATACTTCTAAAATCCACGGAGGGCAACGCGATGCGCGCCCGGCGTGAGCTAAGTACCCTTGATGGACGGCACGTGGAGGGCTTAATCTGGTGCGATGCGGAGAACTTTCCGCCCGAGCCGCGCATGCCGGCGGTCTGTCTCGGCTTTACGGCGCCCGGCGCTTATTCGGTGACGATGGAAAACGCGGAGGACGCGCCCACCTTTGAGACCGGCGTGCTCGTCGGCAGGATGATGCTCAAAATAGTCACCGGCAAGCCCCTTCCCGGCAGGGACATAAGGGTCATGCGGCCATTGGAACAGACGGCGGATTAACGGAAATAACGCCGGTTTATGCCGTTACCGCTCATTACAGGAAGGTCGTGGCAACGACATTGAACGGAATTAAAAAAATTTTATGTTTTTTAGCTTTACTGACGGCATTGGCCTCTCCGAGGGGCGCAAGCGCCGATGAGAGGATAGATATAGACAATATACGCGGGCCGAAGATAGAGGAGCTCGCGATGCTGATAATCTCCAACCCCGACGCGCAGATAATGGCCGCCGAGGCAGGAGAGCTCGATATCGTGAGCGATATCGCCCGCCCCTCGGACATCGACCGCCTCAGCGCCAATAAAAACCTGCAGATGTCCCTCGCGCGCGGCATGCACGCCTTCTTTTTGCTGCTCAATAACCGCGCCGCGCCCTGGGATGATAAGGATGTGCGCCGCGCCGCCGCGATGGCGATCGACCGCGGCAGCATCGTCCGCATGATCTTCTCCGGCTACTGCGAACCGATAAATTCCTGGCTTCCCCCCGTATCGCCGTGGGCGCTGGCCAACAGCACGGAGGATATTTACAATCCCGCCGCCGCAAAGGAACTGCTGAAGAAAAAGGGATACAGCTGGGACCTCGCGGGGATGCTCGTCGCCCCCGACGGCAAGAGGCTGCCCACGATGAAGCTGCTGACGCCGCTCGCGCGCGTCGCGCCGACGACGGCGGAGCTTGCGGAGCTGATCGCCGATTCGCTGAAAGCGGTGGGCTTCCCCGCCGAGGTGGACCCGATAGATTTTTCCACGATGATCGCGCGGCTCGACCGCAAGGATTATTCGCTGGCGGTGCTGGCCTGGAGCATGGGGCGCAACCCCGATTCTCTCTATTCTTT
This sequence comes from Cloacibacillus sp., assembly GCF_020860125.1. NCBI lineage: Bacteria > Thermotogati > Synergistota > Synergistia > Synergistales > Synergistaceae > Cloacibacillus > Cloacibacillus sp. The sequence goes on from NZ_JAJBUX010000112.1 coordinate 33,064, forward strand.
TTATCACAGCGATATGGACGTTGAGGGCGGCTACAATATGGCCGGCATCAGGGACGCGAGGCTCGACAAGGCACTCTCTGAACTGCGCTACGCGCCGGACCGCGCCGCCGCCGAGAGGGCCTCGGATGAGGCGCAGCGACTGCTGCTGGAGCTGATGCCCTCGGTGCCGATCTACAGCCGCATCTCGGTGGCGGCGATCTCCGGCAAATGGAAGAATATCTTCACCACGGACAAGATGACGGCGGACAATATGTGGACGCTGCTCACGGCGGAGCCGAAGGACGGCAGAATGCGCCCCCTGACGATGCTGCTGCCGGAAGAGCCGCGCAACCTCAACCCCTTCACCGCCTCCTCGGCCTATTCGTGGCAGGTGCTCAGCATGATATACGAAACGATGCTCTCCACAAACCCCTACACGCTCGAGAACATGCCGGGGCTCGCCGCCTCGTGGGATATCCGCACGGCGGGGGAGGGTAAATCGCGCCACACGGAGCTGACCTTCAAGATCAGGCGCGGCCTTCGCTGGAACGACGGCAGCCCGCTGACGGCGCGCGACATAAAGGCCAGCATTGACTTCATCCATAAGAATAAGATACCGCGCTTCTTTGACTCGGTAAAAAACATCAGAAGTGTCGAGACGCCGGACGACTACACGCTGCGCGTCGTAATGGAGGGCGTCAGCTACTGGTATCTTGACAACGTCGCGGGCATTCCGGTGCTCCCGCAAAAGGTCGTAGCTGATATCAAAGACTGGCAGAGCTGGGACCCTCTCAGCACGAAAAACGCAGGCGGCCCGCGCGGCCTTGTGGGAAGCGGCCCATTCATGCTTAAAAGCTATAAGCCGGGAGAATATGTGATGATGAAGAGAAATCCCCACTACCGGCTGCTGGGAGGCGGGACAAGATGAGCGGGAGATGGTTCCTGAAACGCCTCCTCTCTTCTTTCGTCGTCCTCGCGGCGGTGCTGGTGCTCAACTTCTTGCTCTTCCGCATGATGCCGGGCGACGCGGTGAGCACGATCATCGATCCCTCTTTCTCGCCGGAGGCCAAGGAGAACCTGCGCGCCCTCTACGGCCTGGACCGCCCGCTGTGGGAGCAGTTCGTCATCTATATCAGGCAGATGCTCACCTTCAGCTTCGGTCTCTCCTTCCTGAGCCGCAAACCGGTCTGGGACGAACTCGTCTCACGCCTGCCCGTGACGCTGACCCTCACGGTAAGCTCGATGGCGCTCTCCTCCGCGCTCGGCGTCTGGCTGGGCATCAAAGCGGCGCTGAACCGCGGGCGGCTGGCGGAGAAGATAGTGCTGCGCGCGAGCGCCGTCACCTCATCATTTCCAGGCTTCTTCGTCCAGCTCGTGCTGCTTATGTTATTCGCGCGCGCCCTGCCGATATTCCCGCTGCGCGGCACCCTATCAGTTCCGCCGCCAACGGGCGCGCTCGGCATATTCCTCGACTACGGCTGGCACCTGGCGCTGCCAGTGCTGTCTCTTTCATTGATGGGGTTCGGCGGCTGGGCCCTCTACGTGCGCAACCTCATGGTGCGCGCGCTCAATGAGGACTTTGCGCTGATGGCCCGCGCCCGCGGCCTTTCGCGCGGACGCGTCGTCTGGCACGCCTTCCGCACGATACTGCCGCCGATCCTGACGATCCTCCTGATGTCGGTACCCGGGCTCGTCTCCGGCGCGGTGATCACGGAGTCGGTCTTCTCGCTGCACGGCGTGGGCACCTTCCTGCTGGAGGCGATCTCCGGCCACGACTACCCCAGCGCGGGAGCCTCCTTCTATTTGCTCGCGCTGATCACCGTATTCTGCAACCTGCTCGCCGACATCACCTACGGGCTTGTCGACCCGCGTGTGCGCATTGAGGGCAAGGTACAATGAGAGGCATCCTTACACGCAAAAGCGTAATCGCCTTCATCGCCATCTCCCTAATAGGAGCCTTCGCGCCCCTTATAATGAGCCAGTCGCCATACGCAATAACCGGCGCGCCGTTCGCGCGTCCCGTCTGGTGGCGCGGCGGCACACTGTCCGCGACGCGAAATTTCACGATAAACGATGGCCGTATCGACCTCGAATGGGATAAAAACCCGCCGGCGATATTCTCGCTCTCAGGCCGGATCACCGCGAAGCCGGGATCCAACGTGCGCGTGATCTGGCGCACGCGTGATAAAGACTATCTGCTCGATAATCTCAGCGGTTCAGAGACATACTGGATAAACCAGGACGGGCGCGACATGATATTCAAGCAGGCTCTCGGCCTGCCCCTCATCAGCAGGAGCGTCGACTACCTCTTTCCGACGCACGGCGCGTACAGCCTCATCGTCGAGGGCGCGAAGAGCGTGGAGCTCAAACTGTCGCTGCCCGGCGAACGGCAGGGGCTGCTCGGCACCGACCAGCGCGGACGCGACGTCTTTACGATGCTCATCTACGGCATCCGCACCTCTCTGATAATCGGCATCAGCGCGACGATCATCGCGAGCCTGCTGGGCATGGCCTTCGGCCTCACCGCCGGTTACATCGGCGGCTGGTGCGACACGCTCATTATGCGTGTGGTGGACATCCTCCTTTCGATACCGACGCTGCCGATACTGATGGTGCTCGCGGGCGTCTGGGGCAAGGGGCTCTGGCAGCTCGTGCTGATACTCTCCATCTTCTCCTGGATGGGCACGGCGCGCTCCGTGCGCGCGCTCGTCCTCACCGTGCGCGAAAGCCCCTGGGTGGAGTCGCTGCGCGCCCTCGGCGCGAAACGCGGCTACATACTCTGGCGGCACCTCGTGCCGGAAACCGCGCCGATACTGCTGGCGAACATCGCGCTCGGCGTGCCGGGGGCGATACTCGCGGAGGCGGGGCTCGCCTTCCTCGGCCTCTCCGACCCGCGCCTGATCTCCTGGGGCCGCATGCTGCACGAGGCGCACTCCTTCGGAGCCTTCACCGAGGGCGCGTGGTGGCTGCTGCTGCCGCCGGGATTCGGCATCGTAGCGATCTGCCTGATATTTATGGATATGGGAAAATTCCTGGAAGAAAAGATAGACCCGAGGCTCAGCGGAAAATGATACTTGAGATAAAAGACCTTAACGTCACCTACAACAGCAAATCAGCCAGCCCCAATGCCGCGGTGCGCGGCGTATCCCTCGCGCTGGAAGAAAACTCCTTCAGCGGCCTCATCGGCGAATCCGGCAGCGGCAAGAGCACGGTGATAATGACGCTGCTCGGCCTGCTGCCGAGAGACAGCGCGGCGAGCGGCGAAATTTTATACAAGGGTCGAAATATCCTGGGCATTCCCGAGGATGAGGTGGCCTCCCTGCGCCAGCGTGAGATCGCCCTCATTCCGCAGGGGGCGCTCAATTCCTTCACGCCGGTGATGACTATCGGCCGCCACCTGCGCGAGGTGCTGGAACTGCACCTCGGCCTCAAAGGCGAAGCCGCCGAAAGGCGGATCACCGGGCTGCTCGCGGAAGTCGAGCTTCCCCCCGAGATCGCCGCGCGCTATCCCCACGAACTTTCGGGCGGACAGAAACAGCGCGCCGCGATCGCCATCGCCCTCTCCTGCGAACCCAAGCTCGTCCTCGCCGACGAGCCTACGACGGCGCTAGACGTCATCACCCAGGCGGCGATCCTCCGGCTTCTTGAACGGCTGCGCCGTGAAAAGAATCTAACGATACTGCTCGTCACCCACGATCTGCCGCTGGCCGCCTCGGTATGCGGCGAGCTCTTTGTCATGAAGGACGGGAAGCTGATCGAAAGCGGCACGCCGCGGCGGCTGATCGAATCGCCGCGCGAAGCGCACACCAGGGCGCTCATCGCCGCGATGCTGTAGGAGCGTGATTACGATGGAAAATATTGTAGAGATAAAAGAGCTCACCATAGAATTCAACTCCCGCGGCGCCAAAAGCCACCGCGCCCTCGACGGCCTAGACCTCGCCCTTGAACGCGGCGGCACGCTCTCGATCGTCGGCGAGTCGGGCAGCGGCAAGAGCACCCTGCTGCGCGCGGCGATGGCGCTAATCCCCCCCACCGCCGGCAGCGTGGCGCTCTTTGGCAGAGATACGGCGAAGATCACAACGGCGGAGCTCAACGGCCTGCGCCGTCGCTGCGGCTACGTGCCTCAGGACCCCTACGGCGCGATACCGCCAGGGCTGTCGGTCATCGACGCGGTGATGGAACCGGAGATAATCGCGGGAGTTAAAAGAACTAAAGAGGAACGCCTCGAACGCGCGAAAAAACTGCTCGCCGAGGTCGGCCTCGCCGGGGAGAGGATACTCGCCTCGCGCGGCGTCGGCCTCTCCGGCGGACAGCGTCAGCGCGTCGAACTTGCGCGCGCCCTGATGCTAGATCCAGAACTGCTGCTCTGCGACGAACCGACCTCGATGCAGGACGCCTCGACGCGCGGCGAGATCATCGAAGTGCTGCGCCGCCGTACCGACAGCGGCATGTCGATGCTCTTCGTCACCCACGACCTGCTCCTCGCAGCCCACGCGGCGCAAAAGATAGTCGTCCTCAAAGAGGGCAGACTATGCGAAAGCGGCGATTCAAAAGAGGTGCTCGCCGCCCCGCGGCACCCATACACAAAGGCGCTGCTGGACGCGCTGCCGAGAATATCGCCCGCAAAAAATCCTTAGCGGCTTAAAATTACTGAAATAATATTTTACACACTGCACGGCTTGGCCATATGACTCCATTTTACTATAATATAAATTATTATACTT
>NZ_JAJBUX010000113.1:0-34999 GCF_020860125.1 Cloacibacillus sp.
GGGCGCTTTATATGATCAGGCAGCGTCGTGGACTATGCCCGTTATCTTCCTGCTCGCCATGACCGTGGTGCTGTTTTTATTCGGCATCTTCGCTGGGCGGCAGCGTACTATATCTTTTACCGCGGAACAGACGGCGGCAAATCAGGAAATATGACAGTGAAACGACGCTGCATGGAGATGCAGCTGTAATAAAAGCAAAAAAAAAGAAGTGCTTACAGTCAAAGCTGTAAACACTTCCTATTGCTGGCTTTTAATGGTGGAGCTGAGGCGATTTGAACGCCCGACCCCTTCCGTGCGAGGGAAGTGCTCTCCCGCTGAGCTACAGCCCCATCAAAGTTTGCGGGTAAATAATTGGAGCGGAAAACGGGACTCGAACCCGCGACCTACGGCTTGGAAGGCCATCGCTCTACCAACTGAGCTATTTCCGCTTGCAACGCGAAATATATTATCACCGCATACCCAAACTGTCAAGAAAAAATATCGCCGTGTTATTGCTCAGAGATAAAGTCATAGCTAATAGATCTGTGAAATAACACGGAAATGCACCTTTTATTTGAGAAAGAAAGAAGTGTTTACAGCCTAGACCGTAAACACTTGCTATTACTGACTTTTAATGGTGGAGCGGAGGCGATTTGAACGCCCGGCCCCTTCCGTGCGAGGGAAGTGCTCTCACTCTGAGCACCGCCCTGTCAAAGATTGCGGGCTAAATAATTGTATAGAGGCTATGATGCTTATCGAAGCTGCGGCTGTTAATCCAAATGCTTTCTTATAGGATATTCGCCCTCTCACTACCCTGTTTTTATATTCTCTTATGCATTATACTAAAGTGGAGAACTGCTGGAGGAGGGGTACGATGCTGGGCGGCGGCAATTCATCTGTCATTCAACGGTATTTATCGAAAGAGGAATTCGATTCCGAAAGGTTCATCATCGGCATCAAACCTCTATTTGCAAATATAAACACCACGGAAAGGTGGATACGTTCCGGCATTCATATACCGCAGGATCTGAAAAATACCATCTCTTCATATCGCCTGTTGGGACGCCACATACCCCAAGCGGGGCAGGGCAGAATAGATATCCTCCAGATAAAGCTCGCTCCCGGGACACAGCTGGTGGCTTCGGAAAAGAAGTGCGTTAAATTTCTGATGAAGCATATGGAGAGCGACGGCGCGGACGCGGTATTTGCCGCGATAACCTCCGCGAGGGGCGAGGGATATCTTTCGCTTTTTATTGAGTCCACGGCGGTGCGAGGCATCGTCATTCCTGATGATATATTGGACTATCTCTCTACTGAGGGAATCAAAAATTTTCTCCATAAGAGCTGCGGCCTTGCTCCCGCCGCGCTTGACGGCTATTTCTCCGACAGCTGCATCCTCTTCGACGATACGGTATTCGCGCGCGACGCAAAGAAACTTGACGCCGAGCTTGCCTCGGTACGGTTCTGCGACATTGCGGCCGCCGGCGGCGAGCTTGTCGGAGCCTTCATCAAAAAGATCGCCGCCGTGCGCCTTGGGCTGGGTAAGTATTTTAGCGAGAGCCAGCCACGCACGGAGGAGCGGTTAATACGCGAATTCATTGAGAATTCCCTCTTCGTAACGGATTGCAGCGCCGCAGCCCTCGACATCCTGAAAACAGAGCTGAAACTCAAATTTCCACAGGCTGAGATAAAAGATGATCGTTTTGTTTGGGGCAGTATTTTAGTTGATAATATATTCTCAGACGTAAAATTTGACCTGATAATAACTAATCCGCCGCATCTGCGCAGCGAACAGTTCTCTTCGATAAAAGAGCTGCTTTCCGGTTACTCCTCATCGCGCTTCAACGCCGATATATACTGTTATTATGTGGAAAAGGCGGTCTCGATGCTCTCTTCACGCGGCAGCGCGGTATTTTTGATCTCCAACAAATGGATGAAATCCGACTACGGCGCTGGGCTGCGCGATTTCTTTCAATATCACAATCCCGCCGTCATCGCCGATCTGGGCAAGGTGCCGCTGCTAAAGGGTACCGTCATGCCGCTTTCCGTAGTATCGGTGCTGAAGGAGCCGGAGGGAGGCGGCGTAAAGTTCATCAACGCCTCCGCAAGACCGAAGGACACGCCTCTGCCGGAGTACGCGGAGGAGCGTGCGCGCCCACTGTCGGAGGGCGAATTTTCCTCCGCTTCGTGGAGCTTCCCGGAAAGCGGGATCGCGGCGCTCGTGGCGGATATGCGCGAAAGGGGAGTCCCTCTTTCGCACTGCACAGACAACAAAATATACAGGGGAATCCTCACGGGGCTGAACGAGGCTTTTGTCATCAGCCCCGAAACGGCGGAGGCGATATCAGCGGAGGAACCGGCCTCGGCGGAGCTTATCGTCCCCTTCTATTCCGGCCGCGATATAAAACGCTACTACCTGCCGCCGGTGAAGAAATACCTCATTTTCATGCCCAAAGGCTACACCGACAGAAGGCGCGAGCTCGAAGAGGGTTATCTGTGGTTTGCACAGAATTACCCACGGCTGGCCTCTCACCTTGCCAGGTACGAGGCCAAGGCGGCGAAGCGGCGTGACCGAGGCGACTATTGGTGGGAGCTGCGTCCCTGCCGCTATTACGATGTCTTTCAGAGGCAAAAAATACTTCTGCCGGTGATATGCCGCGGCATCTCCGCCGTTCTGGACGAGGGCGGCGCCTACGCGAACGATAAGTGCTGTATCATCGACAGCGGAGACTGCTTTCTCCTGGCGCTGCTTAATTCGAGACTTATGAGCTTCATCTTCCGCTCCGTATCGGCCCCGCTCATGAATGATTATTTCGAACTGCGTCCTTCGACGCTTGCGGAGCTGCCGGTCAGAGGGATGAATCCCGCAAACGCCTCTCAGCGGCGTCTTAGAGCGGAAATAACCGCTTACGGCGAAAAGCTTTCGCGCATATATGCGCTTAACCCGCCGGCAAAATACGGCCGCCCGGACGGAGAGACGCTTCAAACGGAGAAGGAGCTGAACAGGGCAGTCTACAGGCTCTACGGGCTGACGCCTGCCGAGATAAATATCGTCGAAAATAACTGACGGATGATGTATAATGCTCCCGCATGCCGCCTGTAACGGCGGCGATGAAATTTTGTCTGGTTGGAGATATAGATGAATAACCGCCGCATGTTCTCTGTAATGATGCTTTCAACGGCCTCGTTGATTTGGGGTACCTCTTTTGTCGCCCAGATACTGGGAATGGAGTTTATCGGACCGTTCACCTTCTGCACGGCAAGGTATGTGGTCGCGCTCCTTTTTCTGGTCCCATTCGCCCTGCTTATGGACCGGCGCAGAGGCGCGGGAGCTGGCGGAAATCCCGCCGTCATATCGGACTGGCGCGGCTGTTTCCGGAGCGGCGTCCTCTGCGGCAGCGCGCTTTTTATCGCCTCGGGTCTGCAGCAGATAGGGCTGCTTTATACAACGGCCGGCAAGGCCGCCTTTATTACGGCGATGTATATCGTGATCGTTCCAGTCTACGGCCTCTTTATGAAAAAAATTCCCTCCAAGCTGACGACCTTCGCCATTATATTCAGCACAGTGGGGCTCTATCTGCTCTCGATCAAAGAAGATTTCAGGATTGAGACGGGGGACGCCCTTATCCTTGCCAGCGCCCTCTTTTGGGCGGCTCACATAATGATATGCGACCGTTTTGCGAAATATTATGATACGGTCAAGCTCTCGACAGTGCAGTTCGGGACGGTGGCTCTCTTCTCCGCCGCGGCGATGTTCCTGTTTGAAGCTCCGAAGTTGGCGCCGCTGCTGGCCTCATGGCTGCCGGTATTCTACGCGGGACTTTTCTGCACCGGCATATCCTATACGCTCCAAATGGCTGCGCAGAGGGACGTGAGCCCCGTAACGACCTGTATTATACTCAGCGCCGAAGCGCTCTTCGCCGCGGTCTTCGGTTATCTGGTCCTCGGTGAACGTCTCTCCGAGCGCGAAATAATCGGCTGCGCGATTCTGTTCCTCGCGACCCTCATTGCGCAGATACAGGAGGTAAAATCTGGAATGGACATGGAACCGGGCGCGTGAAATAAAAATACCTCTTTCCTAAATTGATTCTCATGGTATAATCTTCCAGTACTCGGGATGTAGCGCAGCCTGGTTAGCGCACCTGCTTTGGGAGCAGGGGGTCGTCGGTTCGAATCCGACCATCCCGACCACTGATATCAAAGGCTTGGCTATCGCAGCCGAGCCTATTTTTTTGCTCGAGACATATTTGGTATGTCAACCGTATGCAGATGATATTATATAGATAAGGCAAATCTGCCCGAAAAAATAATAACCTAAAAACTGGAGTGAAGTGTGATGGCCGGCAAAGGCAAGGCTAGAGACGGTTTTATCAGTAAATGGGGCTTTATTCTGGCCTGTATCGGCTCCGCCGTCGGTATGGGCAATATCTGGATGTTCCCGCAGCGAGTTTCGCATTATGGCGGCGGTACATTTCTCATACCCTATTTAATTTTCGTTTTTTTGATCGCATCTTCGGGGGTGACGGGAGAGATGGCCTTCGGGCGCGGCACGCGTTCCGGGCCAATGGGGGCCTTTAAAAAAGCGGTAGAATCGCGTGGCTGGAGCGGTCGTTTGGGAGAGACACTCGGAATCGTCCCCGTACTCGGTTCTCTGGCGCTGGCGATTGGTTACACCGTCGTCGTCGGCTGGATATTCAAGTACACCTTCGGGGCTTTCAGCGGGGCCACTCTCGCGCCGGCCTCTCCCGAAGCATTTGGGGCGCTGTTCGGCGGTATGGCGGTCGCCTTTGGCAATAACCTCTGGCAGTGGATCGCCATCGCCGTCACCTTTTTTATCCTCATCATGGGTATCGGCAACGGTATTGAGAGGGCTAACGGCATCATGATGCCGCTCTTCTTCCTCTTATTTATCTGCCTCGGCGTCTATGTCTTTTTTCAGGAGGGGGCCGCTGACGGGTATAAATATATATTTACCATCGATCCCAAGGGGCTGCGCGATCCTATGACCTGGATATACGCCATGGGGCAGTCGTTTTTCTCGCTCTCCGTAGCCGGAAACGGTACCTTGATCTACGGCTCATATCTCAGCGACAAAGAGGACGTGCTCTACTCGGCGCGTAACGTCGCCGTCTTTGACACGATCGCCTCCATGCTCGCCGCGCTCGTCATCATTCCCGCCATTGCCACCACGGGCGCGCAGCTAAACACCGGAGGCCCCGGGCTGATGTTCATCGCGCTGCCGAACCTTTTTAAAAATATGCCGGGCGGCGTTCTGATAGTGATAATTTTCTTCGTCGCCGTAACCTTCGCGGGGATTTCTTCTCTTATCAACCTCTATGAGACGCCGATAGCCACGCTGCAGGAGAGGCTGGGATTCAGCCGCCTCCAGGCCTGCCTTTGCATCGCCGTCGCCGGTCTCATGGTCTCTACCTGCATTCAGGGAATCGTCGGCGGCTGGATGGATTTTGTCTCAATCTATGTCTGCCCGCTGGGAGCGGGGATGGCCGGCATCATGTTCTTCTGGGTATTCGGCAAAAGATATGTCGCCGGAGAGCTCATGAAGGGACGCGGCAAGCCGCTGCCTGTCTGGATATATCCGCTCAGCAAGTATATCTACTGCGCGCTGACGGTTATTGTGCTGCTGCTTGGCATCGTAACGCCGGGAGGAATCGGCTAGTCTGGTACATTAAGGTAAAGTCAGAAAAATAACGTCCATAAAATACCGCTTTTCAGCCTGCCCAGGCTATGATATATTTGTGCGCGTCACATTCCGTAAAGTCTCCGCGTTTACCTCATGACCATCTCGGAAACATCCGGCAGGCAGGGTATATGGAGACGCGTGGAGTGGGGGAGGGCAACGGTCTCCCGGTGTTTTTAGTGAATTGGCACATATTTTGAAACTTTTCCACAATCTCTATGTGTGGAAATTAGTTAGTTATGGTAAAATGCTATGGTTGAACATAGAGCGTTGTAATAATTTGAAAGGGGAAAATAAATTGAAGACCGAAATACTTTCGCAGGAAAAGAACGTCGTGGAGGCCAAAGCCCAGTTTACCGCCGAAGAGGTAACGAAGGCTGTTGAAAGCACCTACAAAAAGATATCCAAACAGGCCAACATAAAGGGCTTCCGCAAGGGCAAGATCCCGCGCCGGACTCTTGAGCTCTACTTCCCGAAAGATGCCGTCTACGCCGAGACGATAGAGAATCTCGTTCCTGACGCTATCGACAAAATGATAGAAGAATATGAGCTTAAGCTCATCGCCGAACCCGATGTTAAGCCCAGAGAGATCAAAGAGGGCGAGGGTTTCGAGGTGACGGTCAAGTTTGAAGTCACACCGCAGTTTGACCTGCCAAGCCTCGATGAGATAGAAGTTGAAAAGACCGTATATGAGACGACGGACGAGATGGTCGAGGATCAGGTCAAGCGCATCGTTGAGAGCCGCGCCGAGATGGTCCCCACCTACGAGGAGCGTCCTTTGACAAAGGACGACTACGCCTCGGTCCAGTACGATACCTTCCTCTATTATGAAGACGGCAGCGAGAAGAAGGCCGAAGAGGGACAGAAGACCGAGATATTCCTCGGCGCCGATACGATGCGTCCCGAAGTTGTCGAAGCGTTTGTCGGCAAGGCCCCCGGAGAGACAGTTTCAATAGAGCTCCCTGTAGAGGGTGAAGAGGCGAAAAAGGACCACGTCGTCAAGAGCCGCTACGAGATAGAGATCCTCGGCATCATGAAGAAGACCACTCCCGAACTGACCGACGAACTGGTAATTGAGATCACGCAGTCGAAGCATAAGACGACCGGCGAATTCAAGGAAGAGGTCAGGAAGCAGCTCGAAGCCGCGGCGGAAAACCAGAGCAAAGAGAACCTCAAAGACACTATCGTCAACAAGATCGCCGGCATGGTCGAGGTAGATGTCCCGATGACGCTCATCGAGCGTCAGAAGGATTCCATCAGAAAGCAGCAGGCTGAGAGAATCAAGAGAGAGAACAACATGACGATGGAAGAGTTCTTTGAAAAGAGCGGCATGAACAAAGAGAGCTATGAGGCCGAACTCGACATGGCGGCGATGAACATCGTGAAGCGCGCGCTCGTACTTGAGGCGGTGGCCGAGGCCAACGATATCGAGTGGACTCCCGAAGAACTGACACAGGAGATCACCTCTATCGCCCGTATGTCCGGCGTAGACCCGAAGAAGCTCCAGGACTACATCTACGGCGACCGCGACAGGCTCTTTGAGATGGCGGAGAAGATCCGCAACCGCAAGACGGTCGATTACCTCGTAACGACGGTGAAGGTCACCGAGGTTCCGGAAAAGAAGGCCGAAGAAAAGGTCGAAAAAGAGGCGGAATAGCTCCGCCTGATTTTGCAGGACATTAAGACGATAAATAGAAGATAAAAGGAGGAATATTATAATGTCTTACTACGTTCCTATAGTTGTAGAGCAGTCGGGAAGAGGAGAGCGCTCCTATGATATATACAGCCGCCTCCTGAAGGATAGGATAATATTCCTGGGAACCGCGATCGATGATACGGTAGCAAACCTTGTGGTGGCGCAGATGCTCTTTCTTGAAAGCGAAGACCCCGACAAGGATATTTCACTCTATATAAACAGCCCCGGAGGGTCGGTCTCGGCCGGGCTCGCGATATACGACACAATGCAGTATATCCGCCCGAACGTCTCGACGATCTGCCTCGGAATGGCGGCAAGCATGGGAGCTGTGCTCCTTACCGCGGGAGCCGAGGGAAAGAGGCTCGCGCTGCCCAACGCGAAGATAATGATCCACCAGCCGATGGGCGGTATGCAGGGACAGGCCTCGGATATCGAGATCCACGCGAAAGAGATACTCAAAACACGCGCGAAACTCAACGAGATACTGGCGGCGCATACGAAGCAGCCGCTGGACAAGATCGAAGCCGATACGGACAGAGACTATTACATGTCATCCGAAGAGGCCTTAAAATATGGAATCGTCGATAAGATAATCGAAAAACGCTAAATCTGATGAGGGGATTCCACCGGGAGTCCCCTCATTTTGTTGCGAGGAGCCAGTTCGCATGTATGATAATAAAAACGAAAACGTATTCAAAGATAGAAAGAAAAATAGCTGCTCGTTCTGCGGTAAATCACAGAACGAGGTCGCGAGGCTGTTCGCGGGACAACAGTCAAACGTCTTTATCTGCTCCGACTGTGTCCACCTCTGCAACATTTTGCTGAGAGGCGAGCACCTTGGCGCTGATGAGATGGAGAAACCGCAGGATAAGACGAAACCCGATTATACTTCTCTTCCATCAATAGATAAACTGCCCAAACCTGCGGAGATAAAGGAATTTCTCGACCAGTATGTCATCGGCCAGGCACAGGCGAAAAAGGTGCTTTCCGTAGCGGTCTACAACCATTACAAGAGGCTGCTGAACCCCGCCGTCGGCGACGACGACGTGGAGCTGCCGAAGAGCAACGTTCTTCTCGTCGGCCCCACCGGCAGCGGTAAGACGCTGCTCGCGCAGACGCTGGCAAAGATGCTGCACGTCCCCTTTGCGATGACGGACGCGACGACGCTGACCGAGGCCGGTTATGTCGGAGAAGATGTCGAGAATATACTCCTGCGCCTCCTGCAGGCCGCCGATTTTGACATACAGGCGGCAGAGCGCGGTATCATCTACATAGACGAGATCGACAAGATCGCGCGGAAGTCGGAATCGACCTCCATCACGCGTGATGTCTCCGGCGAAGGCGTCCAGCAGGCGCTGCTGAAAATTATTGAGGGCACGGTGGCCAACATTCCTCCGAAGGGCGGGCGCAAACACCCCAGCCAGGAGATGATTCCCATCGACACCAGCAATATCCTCTTCATCTGCGGCGGCGCATTCGACGGCCTCGAAAAGATAATTTCACAGCGTACCAACGAAAAACAGCTTGGCTTCGGCGGGGAGATCAACTCCAACGCCAGCAGGCAAAACAACTCAGAGCTCCTTAAGAAGCTGGAACCCGACGACTTGCGGGCCTACGGCTTCATTCCCGAGTTTATCGGGCGTCTGCCGGTTCTTGTGGCGCTAGAGGCCCTCTCGGAAGATGCGCTCATCCAGATACTCAAGGAGCCGAAAAACGCCCCGTTGAAGCAGTACAAGAAGCTCTTCGCCCTTGAGGATATAAACCTTGAATTTACCGACGACGCCGTAAGGACGATCGCCGAACGGGCCTCCAAGCTCAATACCGGCGCCCGCGGCCTGCGCACCATCCTTGAAAGGCTCATGCTCGACCTGCAGTATGAGATACCCAACAGAACGTCGGACGTCGCTTCGCTCACCGTAACAAAGGGAGCGGTTGAGGGAACTGAAAAACCGTTCGTCGAAACAGGTGCCAAGGCGCATGGAGCAGAATAAACCGCTTATCTATCCCGTCATTCCCGTGAGGGATATGATAGTTTTTCCCGGCGTGGTCTCGCCGCTATTTATCAGCAGGCCGCGCTCGATGCGCGCGGTCGAAGAGGCCGGCGAACACGACCGGATAGTATTCATTACGGCAGAGAAAAAACCCTATCCCGATACGGTACAGCCCGAGGGACTTTACAAAATTGGGACGGTCTGCAAGATACTCCAGAACGTGCGCCTGCCCGACGGCTCTCTGAAGGTCGTGGTCGAGGGCGGTTACCGCGCGGAGGCGGTGAGATTCGCGACCAACGAATCATTCATGCTCGCCTCCGTCACGCCGCTGGAGACTGAGAAGTGCGAACCAACGCTTGAGATGCGCGCGCATATGCGCTCCATCCTGCGTGAATTTGAGCAAAATGTTCACCTCGACCCCAAACTGCCGGAGGAGATCGCGCGTTCCGTAAGGGACATAGACATCCCCGACGTACTCTGTGACGTGGTGGCCTCGCACAGCCGCCTCGACATCATCGAAAAACAGAAGATACTGGAGACCGCTGATACGCCGGACCGTCTGAGCCTGCTTCTTAAGATGCTGATAACGGAGAATGAGCTGCTCGGGCTGGAACGCGACCTTGAGGACCGCGTGCGTTCCGAGATAGACAAGGATCAGCACAACTACTATCTGCGCGAACAGCTGAAGGTCATTAACGAAGAGCTAGGCGAAGAGAGCCCCGCGAGCGAGGCGGAGGAGCTTCGCGGCACCGCCCTGGCCTCCGGTATGCCGGATACCGTTATGGAGCGCGTAAATAAAGAGATCTCAAGATTTACAAAACTGGCACCCGTTTCGCCGGAGGCTGCCATGGCGCGGACCTATATCGAGACGCTGGTGGAACTGCCCTGGAATAATTCTACAGAGGACTGCCTAGATCTGGCCAACGCGCGTAAGGTGCTTGAAGAGGACCATTACGGGCTTGAAGAGGTCAAGAAACGCATTCTGGAATATCTAGCCGTCAAAAAACGGGCGGGAAAGAATATGCGCGCACAGGTCATCTGCTTCGTCGGGCCTCCCGGCGTGGGTAAGACCTCGCTTGGCCGCTCGATCGCTCGTACTATGGGGCGGGAGTTTATCAATATATCCCTTGGCGGGATGCACGACGAGGCGGAAATACGCGGACACCGCCGCACATATGTCGGCGCGCTGCCTGGACGTATAATACAGAAGATAAAACAGTGCGGCTCTAACAACCCGCTGATTTTGATGGACGAAATCGACAAACTCGGCTCCGATTTTCGCGGCGACCCCTCGTCGGTGCTGCTGGAGGTGCTCGACCCTGAACAGAACTGGCACTTCACGGATAACTTCCTTGAAGTCCCCTTCGATCTGAGCAAGGTCATGTTCATCACCACCGCCAACTCCGCCGCCACGATACCGAGACCCCTCCTTGACCGCATGGAGGTCATTCCGCTTCCAGGCTATGTGATGGAGGAAAAGATCAAGATAGCCAAACGTCATCTGATACCTCGCATAATCAAGGAACATGGCCTTGAGAAAGAGGACTTTGTCATATCCGAAGCGGCACTCAAAGATATCGTATCATCCTATACAATGGAGGCTGGCGTCCGTTCGCTTGACCGCGAGCTCTCAAAGGTCGCGCGGAAGATCGCCACTGAGCTGGCGGAGGGAGAAACTCCGGAAAGAGGCTCGCTCGGCAAAGAGCGTATCAAGAAGATACTCGGCGCGCCGAAGCTCCACAACACGAAGATACCGAAAGAAAATGCCGTCGGTACGGCTATCGGTCTTGCCTGGACCGAAGCCGGCGGCGACGTCATCCTCATCGAGTCGGCCGTCATGGAGGGCTCCGGCAAGGTTACATATACTGGAAACCTCGGCGACATCATGCAGGAGTCGGCTACGACCGCCCTCGCCTACCTTAAATCGCACGCGGACCGTTACGGGCTCGCTGATTTTGCCTGGGGCAAAAAGGATATCCATATCCATGTCCCGGTCGGTGCGGTGCCGAAAGACGGCCCCAGCGCGGGGATCACCCTTGCCCTTTCGCTCTGCTCGACACTCACGGGGCGCGAGATCGACACGAAATACGCGATGACGGGGGAGATGACGCTGCACGGAAGCGTTCTGCCGATTGGAGGCATCCGCGAAAAGACACTGGCGGCAAAACGCCTCGGTATAAAAGAGATAATACTGCCCGAAGCTAACAGGCCGGACACGGCTGAACTTAGCGACTGGGTGCTTAGCGGCATGAAACTCCACTATGTTTCCAATATAACAAAGGTTTTTGAATTAGCCTTGAAACCGGGGGAATAAGATGAGCGCATGGAAATCTGAGCTGTTCTGCACGGCTTTTAACAAACAGCAGCTGCCGCCTCCGGGACCTCACGAGATCGTCTTTGTCGGGCGTTCAAACGTGGGGAAGTCGACGCTGATAAACGCGCTGCTCGGCAGGAAGCTCGCTAAGGTAAGCTCCAAGCCGGGAAAGACGCGCAGCATAAATTTTTACAATGTCGAGGCGGAGCCGCATAAATTCTCGCTTGTCGACCTGCCGGGCTACGGCTACGCGGCGCGCGGAATGGACGAGCGCAAAAGCTGGTGGAAGCTGATAGACGACTATTTCAGCCAGGACCGCCCGATATCCTACGTCGTGCACCTGATAGACTTCCGCCACGGGCCGCTCGCGAACGACAACGAGCTCACCGCCTGGCTCGACAGGATGGACATGCCCCGTATCGTAGTCTTTACCAAGGGAGATAAAATATCTCCCGGAAAGCGAAAAGGGCAGTATAATACGATAATGCGCGGCGGGATCGATTCTATTCTGCCGCCCTTCGTCACCTCCGGCGTCAACGACGCCGAGATGGAGAAGCTGCGTACCGGCATCGAAGAGGTCCTCTCCGAGATTATCAAGCTCGACGCGCAGGAGGCAAGATAAAAAGGCAGGCAAAACCAAACGCCTATTCCGATGATTAGATGTGTCAGCCGCTAAGCGGTTCGGTTTGGCCTGGGGCGCAGGCGTATATAAATACGTTGGAGCCACAGGTCAAACCGGACCGCGACGCGGATGGCATATATAATCATCGGCACCCAATCCAGAGGTGCCGGAACGGCCGGACTGACGGACTGGGAATAGATACGGACCGCGCCACCAGGCCGGCCCATTGAGGAGGAAACGGAAATGGATTCCGAGAAGGTGCAGTTAGGCAAGAGCTATGATCCCGTGCCCATTGAAGACAAATGGTACGCGGAATGGATAGCTGAGGGGCTTTTTAAGGCAGATTCGTCATCACCAAAACCGCCGTTTTCAATCGTCATACCGCCGCCCAATGTTACGGGCTCGCTCCATGTCGGCCACGCGCTCGACAATACGCTGCAGGATATTCTCTGCCGCACGAAGAGAATGCAGGGCTACGAGGTACTCTGGCTGCCCGGCACAGACCACGCGGGCATCGCCACGCAGAACGTCGTGGAGCGTTCGCTCGCCAAAGAGGGCGTATCACGTCACGACCTTGGGCGCGAAGAGTTCGTCAAAAAGGTCTGGGAGTGGAAAGAGCAGTACGGCAGCACAATCATAAACCAGCTCAAAAAGCTCGGCGCCTCCTGCGACTGGGACCGCGAGCGCTTCACGATGGACGAGGGGCTCTCGCGCGCCGTCCGCAAAATATTTGTGGAGCTCTATAAAAAGGGACTAATCTACCGCGGGAAATACCTCATAAACTGGTGCCCGCGCTGCCAGACGGCCCTCTCCGACCTTGAGGTCGAGCACGAGGAGATGGACGGCAAGTTCTATGAGGTCTCATACAAATTCGCCGACGGCGAAGAGGGCGGCGTCATCGTCATGACGACGCGCCCCGAGACGATCCTCGGAGACAGCGCCATCGCGATACACCCGCGCGACGAGAAGAACCGCCACCTCGTAGGCAAAAAGGTCGTCGTGCCGCTCGTGGGACGCGTCATCCCCGTCATTGAGGACAACATGGTCGACCCCGAGTTCGGCACCGGCTGCGTCAAGATCACCCCGGCGCACGATCCCAACGACTTCCTTGTCGGCCAGCGCCACAATCTCGAACAGATACAGGTCATTGACGATAAGGGAGTAATGAACGAGAACGCCGGCAAATACCAGGGGCAGGACCGCTTTGAGGCGCGCGGCACGATCGTCGCCGACCTTGAAAAAGAGGGCGTGCTGCTCTCCGTCACCGACCTGCGCCACTCGGTAGGGCACTGCTACCGCTGCCATACTGTGATCGAGCCCTACCTTTCTGAACAGTGGTTCGTCCGCACGCGCCCCCTCGCGGACGCCGGGGTAGCCTCCGTTGAAGCCGGAAAGATAAAGTTCGTTCCCGACCAGTGGACCAACGTCTACTACCAGTGGATGGAGAATATCCGCGACTGGTGTATCTCGCGCCAGCTCTGGTGGGGACACCGTATACCCGCGTGGTACTGCGACAAATGCGGCGAAGTCATCGTCGAAGAGAACGCGCCGCACAAGTGTCCGAAGTGCGGCAGCACCGAACTCTGCCAGGACGAAGATGTGCTCGACACCTGGTTCTCGAGCGGACTCTGGCCCTTCTCGACGATGGGCTGGCCCGACGAGACCGAAACTCTGAAAAAATTCTACCCGACCTCCGTGCTTGTGACCGGATTTGACATAATCTTCTTCTGGGTCGCAAGGATGATAATGTTCGGACTTGAGGGAATGAAGGGCGAAGTACCCTTCCACGACGTATACATCCACGCCCTCGTACGCGACGAAAAGGGGCAGAAGATGAGCAAGTCGCGCGGAAACGTCATCGACCCGCTGACGATCGTGAAGGACTACGGCGCGGACGCGCTGCGTCTTACGCTCGCGGCGCTCACGGTACAGGGACGTGACATCTTCCTCTCGACCGACCGTATCTCGACATACCGGCTCTTCATGAACAAGCTCTGGAACGCGAGCCGTTTCGCGCTTATGAATCTTGAAGACGCCGCGGCGGGACAGGAGATAGACGAAAGGGAGCTTCAGCTCCACGACAAATGGATACTCAACCGCATCTCGCAGGTTTCGGCGGAGATGACGCGGCTGCTCGACGGATACTTCTTCGGCGAAGCGGCGCGCCTCATGTACGACTTCACCTGGGGCGAGCTCTGCGACTGGTACCTTGAGCTGTCAAAGCCGGCGCTGCGCGGCGACGAGGGAGAGCCGCGCCGCCGGACGACGCAGGCCGTTCTGCTCGCCGTCTTTGAAGACGTCCTCAAGCTGCTCCACCCGATCATTCCCTTCGTGACGGAGGAACTATGGCACGCCTTCCCCTTCGGCACCGACCTTGTGGAGCACAGCAGCTGGCCCGCGCCGCGCGTCGCCGTTGACGAAAAGGTGATCGCGGATATGGACTTCATTCAGGATGTGGTCCGCGCGGTACGCAACCTAAGAGCCGAGGCCCGTATCGCGCCGCAGCAGATGATTCCCGGCGTAACGCTCGCCGTTCACAGTAAAGAGAAGCTCGCGCTGCTCAAAGAATGCGAAAAGCAGATAGAGCTGCTTACTAAGGTGGAAAAGGTCACCTTCACCGAAGAGGGCGCCGCGAAGCCGGAGAGAAGCCTCGCCTCGGTGCTCGATGACGTGCAGGTATACCTGCCGGTAGGCGACCTGCTTGACGTGGATAAGGAGATACAGCGCCTTAAAAACGATATCGCCAAACTTGAGAAGGATATCGAAAAGAGCAAGGCAAAGCTCGCGAACAAGCAGTTCGTCGAGCGGGCTCCCGCCGAAGTCATCGATAAAGAGAAGGGCAACCTTGCCGACAACGAGACGAAGGCTCAGCGCATGAAGGAAAACCTCGGCAGCCTGACCAACTGATTTTAATGAACGAAAAAGAGAGATTTTCCGAAGTAGAAAAAAAATTGCAGGAGATGGCAAGCCCGGGCATCCGCCCGGGACTTGCCCGTCTCGCTCGCCTTCTCAGCGAGGCCGGCATGCCGCAGGACAAATTTCCCTCCGTGCACGTCGCGGGGACCAACGGTAAAGGCTCGACTGCGGCAAGCCTCTATGCAATTCTGCGCAAATCAACCTATAAAACTGCCCTATATACCAGTCCGCACCTTGTCGACTTTTCCGAGCGGCTGGTGATCGACGATAAAAGAGTCTCCACCGAAAGGTGGCTTGCCGCCATCGGCCTGCTTGAGCGGATAATAAAAAAAACCTCCTTTTTTGCTGACAACCTTCCGACCTATTTTGAACTGATAACGGCGGCGGCGATTTTAATTCTCGCCGAAGAGTCGCCCGATATCGCCGTCTTTGAGGCGGGGATGGGCGGCAGGCTTGACGCCTCAAACATCCTTGGCGACGTCAGGCTCAGCCTGATAGTGCCGATAGGCCTTGACCACACGGAATACCTCGGAGATACGCTCGAAAAGGTGGCCGCTGAAAAGTTCGCCATCATGCGCCGGGATACGCCGGCGCTCTTTGCCGGCGATCCAAGGCTCGACGCCCAGTTCATCATCGCCGCGAAGCTGCACGGCGCCGCCCCGCATATCTTCTCCTCCAGATATAGCGTAACGGAGGCGGACTATTCGCTCTCCGGCACGGATTTTACCCTGAGGGACAAAAACGATGGCGGGGAAGAGCGGTACCGCACTCCGCTGGTGGGCACCTTCCAGTCGGAGAACGCGGCGCTGGCGGTGGCCGCCGCGCGTCTGCTCAGTCCGGCATTCCCAAAGATAACGGCGAATACGATAAAAGAAGGCCTATCCGGGACTCTCTGGCCCGGACGCATGGAGGTGATCGCGCAGGATCCCACCGTGCTAGTCGACGGAGGGCACAACCCGCACGCGATGAGGCGCATCGCCGAGACGCTGAAGGCCCTCATGGGCGGCAGCCATGTCAACATAGTAATCGCGATGATGCGCGACAAGGAGATCGCGGGCGCGCTCTCATTTTTGCGCGGACTTGACGTCACCCTCTACTGCACGGAGGTGCCGGGAAATGAACGTTCGCTTGGCGCGCGGGAGATGGAGCGGGCGGCGTCGGAGGCCGCTCTCAAGAGCGGGGGAAGTTTTCACGAGCCGCTTACGGCTATCGCCGAGGCCTCCAAAGAGGGCGCGCCGGTGCTTTGCTGCGGCAGCCTCTTCCTCGTCGGATATATAAAGGAACGAAAAGATGAACTTCGAAGGATTTAAAACTTATGAGGACGAGAGCGGCATTATCATCGAAATGATAATGCCCTCTGTTTTGAGGGAAAGCTTTTTCGCGAAGCTGTACGCCCGCGGCGCGCTGAACGACGCCGCCGAGGGCGATCCCGAAACGGTCTGGAAGGCCCTCTCCGCCCGCTATGATAAAAGGCCGCTCGTCGCGCCCCGTCAGGTGCATGGCGTAAATATCATTGAGGCCGACGGCGGGCAGATTCTTCCGCAGAGACCGGACGCCGACGGCGTATTTATCGAGGACGGCGCATATCCGCTGGCAAGCCTGCGCTTCGCGGACTGCACGCCGGTGGTGATCGCCGGGGCGGCCGAACGGCCATGGATGGCGGCGCTGCATTCCGGTTTTAAGGGAACCCTGCAGAATATCGCCTCCGCCGCCGTAAAGCTGGCGCTCGCGAAACACCCCGGACAGCACCCCGGCGAGATGTGGGCGTGGATCGGTCCCGCGATCGGCGGGGAATGCTACTCGCGGCGGAGGGAAGACCCGACGACAGAGCTGGCGGTAAGGAGCTTCGCGCCGGAAAACGTCTCGGAAAACAGCGAAGGTTTCAATTTTGATATCAAAGGTCAGATAGCCCGTCAGCTTATAGAAATCGGCCTGATTTATGATAAAATTTATATGTATGATTGCTGTACCTGCTGCCGTAATGATTACTTCTATTCGTACCGCGCAGGCGATGAGAAAAAAAGAATATTTCTGCTGGCGGGAAGTGCCAAAAAACAGAGATAGATGTGAAAATTATATAAAGCGTGAGCTTATACCACTCTCCTAGAGGTGAAATGTATGGAAGCAGTACGGGTCGGAGTCGTAGGCGTCGGGCATCTTGGGATGCACCACGCGAGAGTATATACGGAGATACTGGGAGCTCAGCTTGTCGGCGTGGTGGACATCAACGACGAACGCGCGCATACGATAGCGGAGCCGCTGGGGGTCAGCGCATACAGCGATTTTGAAACCTTTCTCAAAGAGACGCGTCCGGACGCGGTCAGCATCGTCGTTCCCACCAGCATGCACTATGAGATCGCAAAAAAGGCGATGGAGCACGGCGTCCATGTGCTCGTCGAAAAGCCTGTCACGACAAGCGTCGACGAGGCGGAAAGGCTGCTGCACCTCGCGGTGGAGAAAGACGTTATCCTGCAGGTCGGTCACATAGAACGCTTCAACAGCGCCGTGGAGCACGCCCGTGAATTCATCAAAGATCCGTACTTCATCCAGACGCGCCGTATGGGTCCCTTCTCGCCGCGCATCAGCGACGTCGGCGTGGTACTTGACCTCATGATACATGACGTCGACATCATCCTTTCGATGATAAACTCGGACCTCGTCTCGATCTCGGCGATCGGCAAATGCATCCGCACGGACCATGAGGACATCGCCTCGGTCCAGATGCGCTTCGCAAACGGCGCGATGGCTCAGATACTTGTCAGCCGCGTCTCTGAAAAGCGGCTGCGCCAGATGGAGATCACGGAGGCGGAGCGCTTTGTGACGGTCAACTATGAGACACAGGATATCACCGTGCAGCGCTGCGTCCGTCAGAGCGGCGGAAACATCGTCGAGGTGATGGAACATCCCGTGTTCCCCAAGACCGAGCCTCTTAAGATGGAGCTCCAGCATTTTATCTCATGTATCCGCGAGGGGCTGCAGCCGATGGTCGGCATCAAAGACGGCAAACGCGCCCTTGAGGTATGTGTCGCCGCGCTGCGCCAGATCCATGAAGAAAAAAAACAGAATTATTCGCTGCTTTCGGCAATATAAAGAAAAGAGGCCATGACATAAGGCAGATTAAGCGTTATTATTTAGAGAGGAAGAGTTTTCCTCTCTTTTTTATTGTATATGGCTCCTGAAAGGGTGAAGCTGGATTTGTTTGGATTTTTAAAAAATGTACCATCGGTGAACATTCAGGCCTTTGTAGCCCTCGGCCTATTCGGCGTATCGCTCCTTCTTGCGCGTATGGTCGTCAACATACAGTCAGGGAAGTGGCCGGGAAGCGCGACCTGGGTGATCTACCTGAGGATGGTGCTCGGCTTTACCTTTGCCGCCTCCATTGGGCTTGGCCTATACAGCTTTGCGGGGATAGACATTTTATTCAGCAGATGAACGAACATATTGAGCGGGACGGAGGAAGCCATGCTTCCAGCCCCGCTCACAGTATAATTTAAAATAAACACAGGGAGAGTTGTGACCATGAATAAGCTACTCGAACGCGCGTTAGCCGGAGATACGAGATCGATCGGACGCCTCATAAGTCTCGTCGAGGCGGATTCCCCCACATCCAAAGAGATCATGAAGGCCGTCTATCCAAAGACCGGCAGGGCACAGGTAATCGGTATTACAGGCAGCCCAGGAGCGGGGAAGAGCACCTTTGTGAACCGTCTTATAGCGCAGTTCAGAGCAGAGGGCAAGCAGGTAGGCGTCATCGCTATAGACCCCTCAAGCCCCTTCACAGGCGGCGCGATACTGGGAGACCGCTTGCGCATGCAGGACCACGCCGTTGAGGAGGGCGTATTTATCCGCAGCATGGGTTCCCGCGGCAACCTCGGCGGCGTCAGCCGCGGCACACACGAAGGGGCGCTGATCCTCGACGCCTGCGGCTTCGACGTCGTGATAATCGAGACCGTCGGCGTCGGGCAGTCTGAGGTCGACATCGTGAAGATCGCGGACACCGTCTGCCTCATCCTCACCCCCGGCATGGGCGACGACGTGCAGATAATGAAGGCCGGCATCATGGAGATCGCCGACGTATTCGTCGTCAACAAGGCCGACAAAGAGGGGGCGGACAAGGTGGCCGCCGACGTTCAGGTGATGCTCAAGATGCTCGGCGAGCGCGAATGGGTGCCGCCGGTGGCGCTCGTCTCATCGAACAAAAATACCGGCATCGACGAGGTAAAGGAGATCATCAAAAATCACAGCGCCTACCTCCACAACAGCGAAGAGGGCAAACGCCGCCGCTGGTCGCAGCTTGAGATGGAGGTCGAAGCGATCCTGAGGGGCGAAATATCGCTGCTCGTGGAAAACGCCTGGAAGGAGCGCCGAACTGATTCTCTGATGGATGAACTTTCATCAAGAAAGGCCGACCCCTATACGCTCGCGAGCGAAATAATTCAGAAGATTATAAAATAAATAATCCATACGGAGGAACTGATAAATTATGAAAATAGCGGTAGCTTCAGATCACGCGGGATATGAACTAAAGGAAGAGATAAAGGAGAGCCTCGCTAACGCAGGGCATGAGGTGCTCGACTGCGGCACAGCCTCCGGCGACGTGCGCGTCGATTACCCCGATTGGGGCTTCAAGGCCGCCGACGCCGTGGCGAGCCACAAGGCCGAGCGCGGCATCCTCGTCTGCGGCACCGGCATCGGCATGAGCATCGTCGCGAACAAGGTCAAAGGAATACGCGCGGCGCTCTGCCACGACCACTTTACGGCGGTCATGAGCCGTCGCCATAACGACGCCAACGTCCTCGTGCTCGGGGCGCGTGTGCTCGGCTCGGACGTCGCCGAAGACATGGTCAAGGCGTGGCTCGCGGAGCCCTTCGAAGGCGGACGGCACTGCTTCCGGCTTGAGAAGATCAGCGCCTACGAAAACGAGAACTCAAACTCCCGCGAGGCGGCCTCCGGCGACGGCAGGACCGTAGTCATCGACCACCCGCTGGTGCGCCACAAGCTCGGGCTCATGCGCAATAAAGAGACCTCATCGAAGGACTTCCGCGACCTCGTGCAGGAGGTCGCCGGACTCATGGTATACGAGGTGACGCGCCACCTGCCGCTGGAAGAGGTGGAGATCGAGACCCCCGTCGCGAAGACGCGTGTATTCACTATATCGGGCAAAAAGCTCGCGATCGTCCCCGTTCTGCGCGCCGGCCTCGGCATGGTGGAGGGGATCCTTAAACTCGTTCCCAACGCGAAGGTGGGGCATATCGGCCTCTACCGCGACCCAGAGACGCTGAAACCCGTCGATTACTACTGCAAACTGCCATGCGACATTTCGGAGCGAGAGATATTCGTCGTCGACCCGATGCTCGCCACCGGCGGTTCGGCGGCGGCGGCCGTCAGCCACATCAAGGACAGGGGCGGCAAAAAGGTCTCACTGGTATCGCTGCTCGCCGCTCCCGAGGGTATCGCCGCCTTCCACGAGGCTCACCCCGACGTGGATATATACACGGCGGCCGTCGACAGCCATCTCAACGACCACGGGTACATAGTTCCCGGACTCGGAGACGCTGGAGACAGGCTCTTCGGAACAAAGTAATAAAAAAGCCGCCTGACCTGCGGCTCCACAAAAATGAAAGGAATATAAATTGCTTTCAATCTATCTGTTTACGCTCTTAACCTTCCTCTGGGGACTGGTCGGTACGCCGATCGCGATCGCGCTGGCGCAGAAATTCCGCCTGCTTGACATCCCCGGAGGAAGAAAGAAACATCACAACATCATGCCCCGCGGCGCGGGGCTTGTTCTGTGGAGCGGCTATCTTATGTGGGCCCTCTTCACCGGAAACCCCGGTGTCGAGGTGCCCTATATCGCCACGGGAGCGTCGGTGATTTTCATTGTCGGCTACATGGACGACATGCACCCATTGCCGCCTCTCCTGCGCCTGATATTCCACCTCCTTGCCGCGGCCTGGGTCATCTATCCGCTGCCCGTTCCTCTGTGGCAGCGGGCGCTCTTCGTCTTCTGGATCGCTGGCGCCACCAACGCCTACAATCTTATAGACGGAATGGACGGCCTCTGCCTCACGATAACGCTCATCACCGCGCTCTGCGCGCTGATCGTGGGCGGCAGGGGAGTATGGCTGCCCTTCGCGGGGCTGGTATTCGGAGTCCTGCTCTGGAACTTCCCGCAGCCGCGCACCTTTCTCGGAGACGGCGGCAGCACCCTTCTGGGATACATCTGCTCGTCACAGCTCGCGTGGAGCATATTCCCGCACATCTTCGGGACCGGCTTTATACACCTCGCCTTTATACTGCTCTTTCTCGGCGGCGTACCCGTGATGGACACGCTCGTCGCGATGACGCGCAGGGTGCTCCACAAAAAGTCCCCCTTTGAGCCGGACAGGGGACACGCGCACCACAAGCTGCAGGATTTCGGCCTGCCGAAATTCGCAACGCTCATCGTGATGGGTTCGGCGCACGCGCTCATCATCGCCCTTGGCATGCGCCTTATGGGGCTGCCGGTATTCAAATTCTTTTAACAGATAAGGAGGCGCCGTAATGGACAAGAAAAAAATAGTATGCGTCATAGGGACAAGACCCGAGGCCATTAAAATGGCCCCCGTCGTTATAGCGCTGATGAAACAGGACTACTTTGACGTGAGGATACTGGCCACGGGACAGCACGCGGCCATGCTCGACCAGGTGCTTGATTTCTTCAGCCTCACGGCGGACAGGAATCTGCACATCATGAAGGAGCGCCAGACGCTCGATTACATAACCTCGTCGGTGCTCACCGGCGCGGGGGAATATTTCGACGAGGTCAAGCCGGCGGCCGTGCTGGTGCACGGCGATACGACGACAACCTTCGCGGCGGGGCTCGCCGCCTTTTACCGCAATATTCCCATCGGCCACGTCGAGGCGGGACTTCGCAGCTGGAATATGAGGCTGCCCTTCCCCGAGGAGATGAACCGCGTCCTCATCGATAAGATCGTGACCTGGGGTTTCGCGCCGACTGAGCTCGCGGCGGAGAACCTCAGAAAAGAGGGGCTCCCCGAAAGCGGCATAAGCGTCACGGGAAACACGGTGATCGACGCGCTCTTCTACACCGTCGCGGCCCAGACCAAGCCGGAGTGTGAAGAGCTCAAGGCTCTGCCCGAGGGCGCGCCCTTCGTCCTCGTCACGGCCCACCGCCGCGAATCATGGGGAAAGCCGCTTGAAGATATCTGCCGCGCCCTAGTGGGGATACTCGAGAGCCACCCCGAGCTGTGGATGGTCATCCCGATGCACAAAAATCCCGCCGTCCGTGAGATAATACATAAATACCTCGACGGCAGGGAGAAGGTCATCCTCTGCGATCCGCTCGACTATCCGGACTTCGTCTGGGCGATGAACGCCTCAAAGTTTATCCTCAGCGACAGCGGCGGCGTACAGGAGGAGGCCTCGGCGATCAAGAAGCCGGTGCTCATCCTCAGAGACGTCACGGAGCGCCCCGAGGCGGTGGAGCACGGCAGCGGCCTGCTTGTAGGCGTCGACAGGGAGAAGATACTTAACACCGCCCTCGAACTGCTGAACGACCCGGCGATAATAGCCGGGATAGAAAAGAGATGCGCGGCGCAGCCCTTCGGAGACGGCACGGCCTCGATCAAGATAGCAAATACTCTAAAGGAGAGTCTGCGGGATTAGATGGAAACTCACGGATTGAAGAAATTGGCAGAAAAAATGATCATACGCGGCGGCAAAAGGCTCAGCGGGACCATCTCCGTCCAGGGAGCCAAAAACGCCGCTCTGCCTGTAATGGCGGCCTCTATCCTTTTAAAGGGGGAGGCGCTGAAGCTGGAAGGGGTCCCCGACCTCTACGACATACACACGATGTGCGATCTGCTGCGCCATCTCGGCGCGAAGGTGGACTTTAACGACCACTGCATGACCATAGACGTGCCGGAGGAGCTCAACTGCGAAACGCCGGTGGAGCTTGTGCGCAAGATGCGCGCCTCCTCGCTCGTACTCGGCCCGCTCGTCGCGAGATGCGGCCGCGCGTTGCTCCCGCTGCCGGGAGGCTGTGTGCTCGGCAGCCGTCCCCTCGACTTTCATCTCAAGGGACTTACGAAGATGGGGGCGGAGATAGAGCTCAAGGGCGGCGCGGTGACGGCAACCGCCGGACGCCTCAAAGGAGCGACGATAACGCTCGACTTCCCCTCGGTGGGGGCCACGGAAAACCTCATGATGGCGGCGGCCCTCGCGGAGGGCACCACCTTCATCGAAAACGCCGCGAAAGAACCCGAGATCGTGAACCTTGCGGAGATCCTGCGCCTTATGGGCGCCCCCGTAAAGGGCGACGGCACGGAGACTATCCGCGTCACCGGCATGGATTCGCTCCATTCGGCAAGCGGCGAGATCATCCCCGACCGTATCGAGGCGGCCACCTACCTCATGGCCGGCGTTATCACCAACGGCAGCGTCACCGTGAAGGGCATCTCGCCGAACTGCATGGAGGCGATACTTAACAAACTGCAGGAGGCGGGCGTCGAGATCGACGTCTTCGGCAGCAAGATTACGGCGAAGTGGGTCGCTCCGCTCAAGGGCGTAACGATCAAGACGATGCCCTATCCCGGCTTCCCGACGGATACACAGCCGCAGCTGATGGCGGTGCTGACCCTCGCGGGCGGCACCAGCGTCGTCCATGAGAGCGTCTTCGACTCGCGCCTTCTCCACATCAACGAATTTAAGAAGATGGGGGCCAAGATCGAAGTTCAGGACAACATCGCGATCGTCACCGGCGTCGGCAAACTCAACGGCGCGGAGGTCCATTCTTCAAATCTCCGCGCGGGAGCGGCGCTGATCCTGCTCGGCCTCGCCACCGAGGAAGAGACGATGATCTGCGACCTACAGCACGTCTGGCGCGGATACGAGGGACTGGTGGACAAGCTGCGCGCCCTCGGAGCGGATATAAGTTTTGCCGAATAACGGAATAATAGAGGAGTGTGCGGTATGGCTGAAGACAGACAGCCTCTGATACTAAATGTAAAAACATCCGCCTTCGTGGGCGCGGCGGGCACCGGCAAAAGCCAGAGGGCCCAGCTCGTCGCCTCGCTGGTCGACGCCGATTACATAATAGACGACGGACTCGTTATCCATAAGGGCAGCATCGTCTGCGGCAAGAGCGCCAAGTCGGAGAGGAACCAGGTGAGCGCCATCAGGCGCGCCATCTTCGAGTTCGACGACCACCGCAAAGAGGTCATCGACTATTTCCGCTCGGCCGCTCCCTGTTCCGTGATGGTCATCGCCACCTCCGACAACATGGCGATGCGGATACTGCGTAAGCTAAAACTGCCCGTGCCGGAGCAGATAGTCCACATAGAGGACGTCGCGACGCCGGAGGAGATACTGAAGGCGCGCCGTGAACGTTTCAGCAAGGGGCAGCACGTCATACCGGTCTCCCACGTGCTCGTGCGCAAGAATTTCGCGGGCAAACTCGTCGGCCAGCTGCGCGTATTCTGGAAGTCGAAAGACAAACATGAGGGAGAGAAGACAATCGTGCGGCCGCCCTTCAGCTTCTACGGCAACGTCCATATCGAGACGGAGGCCATAGAGGAGCTCGCCTCATTTATCGCCAGCCGTACGGCGCAGGTCGCTAAGGTCAACGAGGTCAAAGTGAGCCCCGAAGAGGAGGAGTCGATTCGTATTGAGATGAAACTTACGGTCACGCTCGGCGATAAAAAATTCCTCAGCATCGCTAACCTGGTAAAAGAACGCATAGCGGTGAGCCTGCGCTACTTCACGGGGCTCGACGTAAAAACTGTAGACGTAATTATCGCGGAGGTTCAAATATGACGGCAAACGAAGACATATTGCTTAAGCTGACCCCCGAAGAGAGGGCGGCGATGAAAAAAACACTCTGGGAGGAGACGAAGGCCAACACCCTCGCTTGCCGCGCCTGTCCGCTCGCGGAGACGCGGACCAAAGTCGTCTTCGGCGACGGCGACCCCGATACAAAGCTGTTGTTTATCGGCGAGGGACCCGGAGCCGACGAAGACGCGCAGGGTCTGCCCTTCGTCGGCAGGGCCGGACAGCTTCTTACCCAGATACTCACCGCGGCGGAGATCAGCCGCAAGGACGTCTACATAACGAACATCGTGAAATGCCGGCCGCCGGAAAACCGCGTGCCGACGCCCGCGGAGACGGTGATCTGCGACAAACACCTGCAGACCCAGATAATGCTGATAAACCCCGCGCTGATGGTGCTGCTCGGAAACACGCCCGCGCGCTGGATACTGCAGACGAGCGAGGGCATTACGAAACTCCGCGGACGCTGGTTTGAATGGCACGGGATCGCCGTCATGCCGATGTTCCATCCAAGCTATCTGCTGCGCAACGCCAGCTCCAAAGAGGGCAGCCCCAAACACCTGACCTGGCTGGACATCCAGGAGGTCAAGCGCCAGTGGGACGCCGTCAAGGCGACCGGTTCGATAAGCGGCATCAAATTCGGCTAGGACAGACGACAACGACATGGAAAAGAAAAAACTCGAACACGTGGCGATCATCATGGACGGCAACGGGCGCTGGGCAAAATCCCGGCATCTGCCGCGTGTCATGGGCCACCATGCCGGGGTGCGGGCCGTGGAGCGCACCGTGCGCGCCGCGAAGGAGCTCGGGATACCCTATATTTCGCTCTACGCCTTCTCGACGGAGAACTGGAAGCGCCCCAAGGGCGAGGTGCTCGGCCTCATGGGGCTCTTCCGCTACTATATGAGCTCAAAACTCAACGAACTATGCAAAGAGGAGACCCGTATGCGCTTCGCGGGAGACCTCGCGGCGCTGCCGGAGGACATCCGGCAGATACTGCGCAGCGCCGAGGAAAAAACGGGAAAATACACGGAACGCCAGCTTATTGTCTGTTTAAACTACGGCGGACGCAAAGAAATTATAGACGCCATAAATAAAATAACTACCCAAAATCCACAGACAACGGTAACCGAGGAGATGCTGCGGGAGAACCTTTACCTGCCCGACATACCCGATCCAGACCTCATCATCCGCACCAGCGGCGAGCTGCGCCTCAGTAACTTCTGGCTCTGGCAAAGCTCTTACAGTGAATACTATTTTACGGACAAATATTGGCCCGATTTCAATAAAGAAGACCTTGAGGAGGCTGTCAAAGATTACTATGAAAGAGAACGCCGTTATGGAAAAGCTTAAAGAATTTTTCCGCTCCAGCCCCGACCTGCAGCTGCGGGCATTCAGCAGCATATTTATCGTACTGGCGGTAATTGGAGGAATCGTCCTCGGAGGACACGTCTGGAGCGCGATCGTCATCCTCATCGCGATGCTCTCGCTCTGGGAGTTCTACAAACTGCAGTCGGCGAAGCTCAGCACCTCGCCGGCGCTGATCATGGTTTCCGGGCTCTTTATCCTGCTCGGCACGGCCTTCGGCCTCATGAGCATCGCGACCATCCTCTGCTCAATCTCGGCGATAGCCTTCATCGCGCTCTTTCTTGAGGTGCTGAAGCGCCAGGTCTCGGGAGAAAGCAACGCGCTCGTGACCATGGGAGCCACCGTGGCCGGTATCGCCTACGTCGTGCTGCCGTGGTCCTTCATGATCCTGATACGCTCGCGCGAGCTCGGCGCGATGTTCCTCATCACGCTGTTCTTCTGCACCTGGAGCTGCGACGTCGCGGCCTACTTTGTCGGCAGCCATCTGGGCAGGAATCTCCTCTGCAGCCAGGTCAGCCCCCACAAGACGTGGGAGGGCTTCCTCGGCGGAGCGGCGGCGAGCTTCATGTGCGGCGGCCTCTTGGCGCTCCTCTTTTCCTTCCCGCCGATGCCGCTGCTGCTGATGGGGCTGCTCTGCGGGATAGCGGGACAGCTCGGCGACCTTGGCGAATCGGTGCTCAAGCGCGAGGCCGGCGTCAAAGACACCGGCTCGATAATTCCAGGACACGGCGGCCTGCTCGATCGATTTGACAGCATTCTCGTCAATGGTACGCTTGCGTTCGTCATATTTGAGCTGGTAGGATAAAAAATGAAAAAGATCCGGCTTGCGGTAACGGGAGCCACCGGCAGCGTCGGCGGCGCGGTACTTGACATCTGCGCCCGCTTCCCGCAGCTATTTGAGATAAGGGCGCTGGCGGCCAAAAGCAACGCGAAAAAGCTGGCGGAGCTTGGCCGAAGGCACGGCGCGAAGTTGCTCTGCCTCACGGAGCCGGAAGATAAAAACTGGCGCGAAGAGGGCTTTACCTGCCTCTCCGGCGTCGATGGGCTCACGGAGATGGTGGAGGAGCCCTCTGTCGACCACGCGGTATTCGCCTCGTCGGGCGTCGCCGCGATCAAGGCGCTGCAAAAGGCCCTTACGCGCGGCATCGACGTCTCTCTCGCGAATAAAGAAAGCATCGTCGTCGCGGGGCCCTGGGTGATGCCATTAATAAAGCGGGCTGACCAGCTGCGCCCTGTGGACAGCGAGCACAGCGCCGTCTGGCAGTGCCTGCGCGACGCTCCGAAAGAGGAGGTCTCGCGTATCTGGCTCACGGCATCTGGCGGCCCTTTCCGTGACTACAGCGCCGCGCAGATGGAAGGGGTGACGCCGGAGGCGGCGCTCAATCACCCCGTCTGGAAGATGGGGCCGAAAATCACCGTCGACAGCGCCACGCTGATGAACAAGGGCATCGAATGTATCGAGGCTATGCAGCTGTTCGGCCTGCCCGCGGAAAGGGTCGGCGCGCTCATACATCCGCGCTCTCAGGTACATGGGATGGCGGAGTTCATCGACGGCACCGTCAGGCTGCTGCTCTCGCAGGCGGATATGAGACTGCCCGCGGCGGCGGCCATCGCCTGGCCCAGGCGCTTGCCGCTGGCCGAAAATGCCCTGCCGCCAATCGAGCCGGGGGACTGGGAGCTTTGCTTCCGTGAGATAGACGAGAAACTTTTCCCCTGCTTCGCGCTCGCGCGCGAGGCGGGACGGCTCGGAGGAGCCTACCCGGCGCTGCTTGTGGGAGCCGACGAGAGCGCCGTCAGACATTTCCTCAATCACGAGATATCATACCGGGCCATCGCGGAGATCATCTCGGAGGTGCTTGAAGCCTGCGGCGAAAAAACGCCGCGGACGCTTGAAGAGGCTGTCGCCCTCATCGAAGCGGGCGAAAAGATGGCGGATAAGATATGCAGAGACCGGAGGAACAGATAATTGATAAGTATCATTTCGTTTCTGATAGTAATAGGAATATGCGTGATGTCGCACGAGGGCGGCCACTACTGGGCGGCCCGCTTCCGCGACGTCATGATACACGAGTACTCGTTCGGTATGGGGCCGGTGCTCTGGAGCCGGCGCAGGGGCGAGACGCAGTACTCCTTCCGCGCCTTTCCCATCGGCGGATTTGTGAAGCTTGAGGGTGAGGACGCCGGAGAAGAGGGAGAAGAAAAACCGGCGGACTACGACCCCAAACGCTCGCTGGCCAATAAAAAGCCCTGGGAGCGCATCCTGATCATAGGCGCGGGGGCCTCGGTAAACATCGCCCTCGCCTGGCTGCTGACGGCGGCCTACCTCAGCGGTTACGGCGTCTACAACATGGAGACGCCGAAACTGGGAAACATCATGGAAAACACCCCGGCCTACAGCGCCGGGCTCAAAAGCGGCGACGTCATCAGGAGCATCGACGGCAAAGAGCTTAAAAACTGGGCGGATATCAGAAAAAACATCCAGAATAAAGACAAAAATGGAGACCGTTTTGAAATCACCGTCGACCGCGGCGGTGAGGAGAAAAACTTCACGGTCGACGTGCCGGTAGACAAAGAGGCCGGTGGCCGCCTGCTCGGCGTACAGCCCTCTCACGAAAAATCCCCGATCCTGAAGGCGCTCGGCACGGCCTTCACCTACTCGTGGAAGATGAGCGTGGAAATACTGAGCGGCCTATGGATGGCGCTCACCGGACAGATAAAGGCCGACGTCACCGGCCCCGTGGGCATTGCGACGATGGCGGGGGACGCCTTCCGCGAGGGCTTCTGGACCTTCATCGCCTTCCTCGGCGTGATAAACCTCAACCTCGGCCTGCTCAACCTGCTGCCCTTCCCGGCGCTGGACGGCGGGCGGATAATCTTCATCCTCGTGGAACTGGTGACGCGCCGCAAAGTACCGGAGAGAGTGGAGACTATGATACACTACGCGGGCTTCATCATCCTGCTCGCGCTGATCTTCCTCGTCACCGGCAAAGACATCTACAGACTGATACAGTAGGAGCTGATTCGCCATGGGCAGCAGAAAGAGCGTCTCTATCGAAGGGCTGAAAATCGGAGGCGGCGCGCCGGTGCGCGTCGAAAGCATGCTGAAAACACGCCTCACGGATATCGCGGGCGGCACGGCGGAGACGGCGAAACTGGCCGCCGCGGGCTGTGAGCTCGCGAGAGTGGCGCTGCCGGAAGAATCTCTCGCCGCGCCCTTCGCGGAACTCATCAAAAAAAGCCCTCTGCCGCTCATGGCGGACATCCACTTTGACCACAGGCTCGCCCTCGTGGCCTTCAGGGCTGGCTGCCGGGCCATCAGGATTAATCCCGGCAACATGAGCGGCTCCGCCGGGCTTGCCGAGGTGACCGCCGCCGCGAAAGACCTGGGGGCCGTCATACGCATCGGGGCCAACGGCGGCTCCCTCAACAACGCCCAGCTTGAGAGATCGGGCGGCGACAGGGGAGCGGCGCTCGTACTGGCCGTCGAAGAACAGCTCAAAATGCTTCTGGAAAACAAATTTGAAGATATCATAATCTCCGCGAAATCCTCCTCGGTGAAGGAGACGGCGCGCGCGAACGCCATACTTGCCAATCGCTGGCCCTTCCCGCTCCACATCGGCATCACCGAGGCCGGCTGTGGCAATTCGGGGATCGTCAAGGGCGCGGTCGGCATCGGCCTGATGCTCGCGCAGGGGATCGGCGACACCATCCGCGTCAGCCTCACCTCTCCGGGCGAAGAAGAGGTCGAAACGGGCTACAACATACTTCAGGCCCTCGGACTGCGCAGCAGGGGCTGGCAGCTCGTCAGCTGTCCCACCTGCGGCCGCCGCCGTATTGAAGTCGCCGTGCTCGTTGAAAAACTCCGCGCCGTCATACCGCCGACGGCAAACAACGGCATGACCA
Source organism: Cloacibacillus sp. (assembly GCF_020860125.1). NCBI lineage: Bacteria > Thermotogati > Synergistota > Synergistia > Synergistales > Synergistaceae > Cloacibacillus > Cloacibacillus sp. The sequence continues at coordinate 30,316 of NZ_JAJBUX010000113.1, forward strand.
TCGCCGTGATGGGCTGCGAGGTGAACGGACCGAAAGAGGCCTCGGGAGCCGACTTCGGCGTCGCCGGAAGCCCCAACGGCTTCATCGTCTTCAAAAAAGGCGCCTTCGTCTGCCGCGGTGAAATGGAAGATTTTGAAAAAATCATCCGCGAACAGATTGTGATTTACTAAACTTAGACAAATATAAAGTTTAACTATCCTTTGTGAAAAAACATGTTGACGAAATGGGGATAAAAATATAAGATAGTCATGTAGTGTTGGTATTTCAAACTTTTTACCTTCTCAGCGCAAAAAATATATTGCAACATAAGTTTTAATAAAAACTTAGGAGGTGTAAAAATGAACCAGGAAAGCCAATTTAGTGTATTCTCTGAGACAGGGCCGCTCCGACAGGTGATGCTTCACAGGCCCGGCAAGGAGATCGACCGGCTTACCATTGAGAACATGGACGAGCTTCTCTTCGACGACCTTCTCTGGCTCGCGCAGGCACAGAAAGAGCATGACAACTTTGCCGAAATACTGCGAAAAGAGGGGACCGAGGTCCTCTACTTCAGCGACTGCCTCGCGCAGGTTATGGATTCCGTACCGGTCCGCGAGCAGCTTATTAAGGATGTATTCAGGTTCGAGTGCCTTGACCGACGACTTTCGGAGGCCTTCATAACAGAGCTGATGAACATACCGTCAAAAGAGCTGGCGGATCATCTCATTGAAGGCTACACCAAAAAAGAGGTCAGAGAGATCTGCAAATGCAATTTGAGCTTAGTTTCATCCGTTGACAACGGCAGTGATTTTATCATCCACCCCATCCCAAACCTTTACTTCCAACGCGACCCGGCAATCACCGTGGCAAACGGTATCATAATCGGACAGATGACCTTTGAGGCCCGCCGCATTGAGCCGCTCTACTGGAAATACATCGTCGGCCACCACCACAGATTCAAAGGAATGCAGATACTATTCGGAGACGCGCCCGACGAAGTATGGCCGCAGAAGGTCGAGGGCGGAGACCTGCTCGTGATCTCCGGCGACACCATGGCCATCGGCGTATCGCAGCGCACCGCGCCGACCACCGTTCAGCGTATCGGCCGCAACCTTGCCTCGCGCACCCCGATTAAGCGCATCTTCGCCTTTGAGATTCCCAAAGAACGTTACTGCATGCATCTTGACACCGTCTTTACGATGGTCGACCGCGACGCCTTCTGTATCTACCCGCCGATCCTCGAGTCGCTCAAAGTATGGCAGCTCGACTACAGCGACGATGGACGGCTCGTCAGCCTGGAACAGAAAGAAAACTGGCAGCGGTCGGTGGCCAACGCGCTGGGCTACGACAGCCTGCGTCTCATCAAAATGACGGCGCGCGACAAGGCAGAGATGGCGCGCGAACAGTGGCATGACGGCTGCAATACCTTCGCCGTCGCCCCTGGCAAAGTCGTCACCTACAACCGCAACATCAACGCCACAAAGATACTCAGGGACAATGGAATAGAGGTCCTTGAGCTCGAAGGGCCGGAGCTCGGCAGGGGACGCGGCGGCCCGCGCTGCATGTCCATGCCGCTCAACAGGCTGCCAATATAGAATTGTAAAATATAGTTAAAATTAAATTATCCAATAAAAAGCTATTTACAAATTTCTAAAAAACGGTAAAATATACAACTTAAAATAAAGGAAATATCAAACTTGAAGGGAGCAATCATCTATGCCTGTGAATCTTCGTAACCGCCATCTTATTTCGCTAAAGCACCATACCCCCGAGGAGATCAACTATCTGCTTGACCTCTCGGCAGATCTCAAGAACAAAAAACGCGCCGGGATCAAGGGCAACCTCCTTGAGCGCAAAAACGTCGCGCTCATCTTCGAGAAGCCCTCGACCCGTACACGCTGCGCCTTTACCGTCGCCGCTATAGACGAGGGCGGGCATCCCGAATACCTTGGCAAAAACGACATCCAGCTCGGCCACAAAGAGGACGTCGCGGACACCGCCCGCGTCCTCGGACGCATGTTCGACGGCATCGAATTCCGCGGCTTCAGCCAGCAGGTCGTCGAGGACCTCGCGAAATACGCCGGCGTCCCCGTGTGGAACGGCCTCACCGACGACTACCACCCGACGCAGGTGCTCGCCGACTTCCTCACCATCCGTGAGAACTTCGGCCGCCTCAAGGGCATCAAGCTCGTCTACGTCGGAGACGGACGCAACAACGTCGCCAACTCGCTGATGATCGGCGCCGCGAAGATGGGCATGCACTTCGTCGTCGGCTCGCCGAAAGAGCTCTTCCCCGATCCCGCCCTCGTCGCCGAGTGCGAGCAGATCGCGAAAGACTGCGAATCCGGCGCGACGATAACCGTCACCGACGACCCCAAGACCGCCGTCAAAGGCGCGGACGCCATCTACACCGACGTCTGGGCCTCCATGGGCGAAGAGGCGAAGGCCGCCGAGCGCAAGGCTCTGCTCAAACCCTATCAGGTCAACAAAGAGCTCATCGAGGCCACCGGCAACGACGACGTCATCTTCCTGCACTGCCTCCCCGCTGTAAAGGGCAACGAAGTGACGGAAGAGGTATTTGAGTCGCGCCACGCAAGGCAGTTCGACGAGGCCGAGAACCGTATGCATACCATCAAAGCGGTGATGGTCGCCAGCATCGGCAACTTCTAGAAATCGGCGTTTATACGCGCCGTCTGCGTCATAACCTGCCCCCTGAGTGTCCTCGCCGTATGAAAATACGGCTCCGGTACTCAGGGGGCAAATTATTTAGCATCCAGCACGTCTAAACGCCGATTTCCTTCGGGTAGTGAAAGCGGTAAATTACGATTTCCTTTGGGTTGGGAAAGCGGTAAACTGCGGTTTATCTTCGAGAGGGGAAAAAGATAAATTGCGGTTTTTGTTCTTGTAGCCTCCCTCTCTGAGGGAGGTGTCGGCCGCCCGTTTTTGGCGGCTGACGGAAGGAGTGTTGCTCTGTATGGCGCGGAAAGCGCGCCATACAGAGCCCGCGGCGAAAGCCGCGGGAGAACCGAAGGTCAACTCTCCCTCACCCCGCTTTGCGGGGAGCTCCCTCAGAGAGGGCGCCTTTAAGGGCAAAGTCAAAAGCTAAACCGCTATTAATCTTCTCCCCACTCGAAGCTAAACCGCAATTTATCGTTTACCCTGTCGAAGCTAAACCATGATCTGTCTCTTACCTTCCCTCCCACCACATACCACACATCAACTCTTTTTCTATAAAACCCATACTGATATATTGTTATAAAATATCTTTTTTTACATTTTTACTTTATAATAAAATGAATATATCCATCAAGGAGGTCAAGACAATGCACGAATCTACCGGCGGTGCGGGCATAAAAGTAACTACGGTTGCCCCCCCCATAAGACTAATCGTAAGTTACAGCTAGCGGCCTTTTTACTCCTGCTTCTCTTCATGGCGCTCGCCGCGCCCTCCGCCGCGCTGGCGGCGATAGCCCCCGTGGCACCGGCCTCGGACGACCATGGCGTCTATCTGCTCTCCGAACCGGGCCATCTCCTCTGGTTCCGTGATACGGTCAACACCGTCAGCGCGGAGATTAACGCGAAACTCACAAAAGACATCGACCTCTCGGAGGGCGGCAGTCCCTCGCACTGGACCCCGATCGGTCAATACACGACCAAGACCCCCGACGGCTACGCTGGCAGCTTCGACGGCGGCGGCTTCACCGTGAGCGGCTATATCGTCGCCGACGTGGTGAGCGCGGATGAGTATGGCAACCTCGCCGCGGGCTTCTTCGGCCTCGCCGGCCAAAGCGCCGATATCCGCGGCCTCACCGTCGGCGGCGTCGTCAGCGTTGACATCAGCAGCAATACAGATAAAATCTATATCCTCGCTGGCGGTATCGCGGGACTCAGCTACGGCACGATAACGGACTGCGCCAACAACGGCGGAGTCTCGGCCTCCGGTGGCTCCGCACAGAACAACGCGGGCGGTATCGCGGGAATCAACAGCGGCACGATAACGGACAACGCCAACAGCGGCGGAGTCTCGGCCTCCGGCGGCTCCGAAAACAACGCGGGCGGTATCGCAGGACGCAACGACGGCACGATAACCAACTGCGCCAACAAGGGCGGGGTCTCGGCCGACGGCGGCTCCAACGCCAACTACGCGGGCGGTATCGCGGGATACAACTACGGCACGATAACCAACAACACCCACAGCGGCGGCGGAGTCTCGGCCTCCAGCAGCAGCAACTTCAACAACGCGGGCGGTATCGCGGGACGCAACGACGGTACGATAACAAACAACGCCCACAGCGGCAGCGTCTCGGCCTCCGGTGGCTCCTACAGCTACGCGGGCGGTATCGCGGGACTCCACTACAGCGGTACGATAACAAACAACACCCACAGCGGCGGCGACATCTCGGCCTCCGGCGGCTCCTACAGCTATGCGGGCGGTATCGTGGGAGACAACGATTACATGGGCAAGATAACTAACAACGCCCACAGCGGCGGCACGGTCACAGCCTCCGGCGGCTCCGCACAGAACAACGCGGGCGGTATCGCGGGAGGCAACGGCAACGGCACGATAACCAACAACGTCCACAGCGGCGGCGACGTTTCGGCCTCCGGTGGCTCCACCACCAACCGCGCGGGCGGTATCGCGGGATACAACAACGGCACGATAACCAACAACGTCCACAGCGGCGGCGACGTTTCGGCCTCCGGT
>NZ_JAJBUX010000113.1:35099-43174 GCF_020860125.1 Cloacibacillus sp.
GGCTCCACCAGCAACTACGCGGGTGGTATCGCGGGAATCAACGGCGGCACGATAGCCAACAACGCCAGCGGCGGCGAGGTCTCGGCCGACGGCGGCTCCAACGCCAACTACGCGGGCGGTATCGCGGGATACAACGACAACGGCACGATATCCAACAGCTGCTGGCCCGTCGGCGATCTTGAGGCCGTCGGCGGCGGCGACAAGGGGCCGGACGCTGTCAGCGCCAACGTCGTCTCCCTCGACGCGGCGGAGATGAAAAAGGTCGTCACCACCGTCCTGCCCGTGGAGCGAACTCTCTCCGTGGAGATTGGCGGCTCCGCTCCCGCGCTGATCTCCTACCCGGGTACAGCTGAGGATATGGTGGGCTGTTTCTCTGTCAGCGGCGACATCTCCATCGCCTCGCCCGATATCGCCGGTATCTCCGACCGCTGGCCCTGCGCCGTCTCCGGCAAAAAAACCGGCGTGACGGCGGTGAGCTTCGACATTGACCTGCGGGTCACCGATTTCAGCAGTATCAAAAGCAGCCCCAAACCGGTAGCCGCGAGTTGCGTCACCGACCTGCTTTCATTCACTGTTGCCGTCGGCGAAGTCCTCGTCACCGGCGTCAGCCTCGACGTCACAGAGCTGACGCTGAATATCGGGGAGAGCAAAAAGCTCACCGCGACTGTGAAGCCGGACGACGCGACATATAAAACGGTTACCTGGACAAGCTCCGACCCGGCGGCCGCCGCGGTGGACGAGAGTGGCAAAGTAACGGCGATGTTGGCCGGCACGACTGTTATCACCGCGAAGGCCGGAGAAAAGAGCGCCACATGCACGGTGACCGTCGTCCAGCCAAAGAGAGGCGGCTCCAGCCACGGCTGCGCCGCCGGGCTGGGCGCGCTCTCCATGCTGGCGTTGATACCGCTCTGGCTGCGGAAAAAGAGGTAGGATAAGAGAGACAAAGAGAGAAAAATAAAAGGCAAAAGAGTAAACAAGGGGCGCGGGCGAAAGGTCCGTGCCCCTTATCGTACGTACGGCCCGCCGCGCCCCAACCAATCACAGATGTTTGCCCGCTTTTTCAAACCTCTAAAAGCAAGCCGCGAAAACACCAGCCCCGTGGATACGAAGTATAGATAAACCACCGTTAAAGATAAATCAGACGGGAAAAAGATAAATAACGATTTATCTTTTGTCCTTATAGCCTCCCTCTCCGAGGGAGGTGTCGGCCGCCTGCTTTTGGCGGCTGACGGAAGGAGTGTTGCTCTGTATAGCGCGGTTTCCGCGCCATACAGAGTCCGCGGCGAAAGCCGCGGGAGAACCTAAGGTCAACTCTCCCTCAGTCTCGGCGAAAAACATCGCCGAGCCAGCTCCCTCACAGAGGGCGCCTTTAAGGGCAAAGTCAAAAGCTAAACAGCAATTTACCGCTTTCCCAACCCAAAGGAAATCGGCGTTTATACCTTTATTCTGCCACGCGCGTCTAAAATAATGACGGCGCTGTGGCTTTTGTGATAAAATATACTTTGCACAAAATTTGCTGGCGTTTGAAAGTGAGGCACGCGGAATGGAGATCTATCGGAACCCGGAAAAGATAACGCGCTTTCTGGTAAGCTGGGTAAAGGAAAAGTTCGGCGTTGCCGGAGCTAAGGGCGCGGTCCTCGGCATCAGCGGCGGGATCGATTCCGCGGTGCTCGCGGTGCTTCTCGCTAAATCGCTGGGGCCGGACAGGGTGATCGGCGTGATTATGCCCTGTTACAGTATGCAGGTAGACGAGGATTATGCCAGGCTGCTGGCGGAGGCGATAGGGATAAGGACGATGAAGGTCGATCTCTCATCATCCTACGACGCACTCAAGAGAGAGATCGAAAACTCACTTCCAGGACTCAGCGGGCTTTCCGCCGCCAATATCAAACCCAGATTACGAATGACTACGCTTTACGCAATAGCCCAACAGCATGGGTACCTTGTCTGCGGCGGCAGCAACAGGGACGAGATAACTTTCGGATATTTCACCAAATACGGCGATTCCGGCGTCGACCTGATGCCGATCGCGGATCTCCTGAAGGGCGAGGTCTGGGCCGTCGCGAGGTATCTTGGCGTGCCGCGGGAGATCATCGACCGTCCCCCGACGGCGGCGCTCTGGGAGGGGCAGACGGACGAGGCGGAGATGGGGCTCACCTATGGGGAGCTTGACCGTTATATCGCCACCGGTGAGGCCTCGGAAGAGGCAAAGCAGAAAATTGAAGCGGCAGTCAAGAGATCGGCGCATAAGAGAGCCTTTGCGGCGATGGCGAAGCTGCCCGAAAATCTTTAATTTAAAATTTCAAATTAAACTATGAGGTGATTTTTTTGTCAGGACATTCACATTGGTCTGGTATCAAACACAGGAAGGCGGCACAGGACGCTAAGAAGGGCGTGGCCTTCCAGAAGCTGGTGAAGGACATTATCGCGGCGGCGAAAGAGGGCGGCGGAGACCCCAACAATAACTTCCGCCTTAAAGTAGCGATAGAGCGCGCGAAGGCCGGCAACGTCCCTGTCGACAATATCGAGCGCGGTATCAAGCGCGGTACGGGCGAGCTCGGCGGCCCGATGGAGGAGATATATTACGAAGGTTACGGCCCCAACGGCGTGGCCGTGATGGTGCAGGCAATGACGGACAACAGGAACCGCACCGCCCCCGATATGCGTTCGCTCTTCTCAAAGAGCGGCGGTTCGATCGGTGAAATGGGCTGCGTGGCCTGGAACTTCGACCGTAAGGGCGTCGTGGAAATCCTCGGCGAGGGTATCGACGAGGACGAGCTGATGATGGCCGCCCTCGAGGCCGGCGCGGACGACCTGGAAGCGGAGGAAGAGGGCTTCGAGGTATCATGTGACCCGAACGTACTCTCCCAGGTGGCTCAGGCGCTGCGCGGGGCCGGTTATAACGTGGGGACGATCGAGGTTCAGATGGTGCCGAAGAACACGGTGGCGATCGGCAATAAGTCGGACGCCGCGAAGATGCTCGCGATGATCGAGCGCTTCGAGGACCACGACGACGTGCAGGCGGTCTACGCGAACTTCGACATTCCGGACGAGATCCTGGCGGAACTTGACTAATCAAAACGATAACGGCGCCATAAGAGCGCTTGGCATTGACCCCGGGCTCGGGACTCTGGGCTACGGGGTCGTTTCACAGTTGGGGAATTCGCTGATCTGCGAGACCTACGGCGTCATCAAGACGCCGCCGAAACTTTCGCTCTCTCAGCGCCTCTCATGCCTTTACAGCGAGCTTGGGACAAAGGCGAGGGAGTTCCCGCCGGATATGGTCGCGGTGGAGAAGCTCTTCTTCGGCAGAAACGTCACCACTGCGGAGATGGTCTGGCAGGCGCGCGGCGTCGTGCTGCTCTTCGCGGCGCAGCTTGGTTTTGAACCCTATGAGATAAAGCCCAGCGAGGTGAAGCTCGCCGTCTGCGGCTACGGCAGCGCCGAAAAGGGACAGGTGCAGGGGATGGTGGCCCATCTGCTCGGCCTTGAGAAAAAACCCAGCCCGGACGACGCGGCAGACGCGCTCGCGATAGCGATCGCGGGGCTCGCGATGCGTAATTACGACCAGAACATTCTGAAAGGATATTGAGATGATAAATTACCTGCGCGGCACTCTTTCGTCATTTTCAAAGGAAAGCATCGTTCTCGACGTTTCCGGCTTCGGGATAGAGGTATATCCGACGAAGGCGCTGCTGGCCTCCGCCGTGATCGGCGAGGAGATGAAGTGCCACACCTATCTCCAGATAAGCGACGCGGGGCTCGCGATGTTCGGTTTCGCCTCCGAGACGGAGAGAGACTTTTTTCTTGAGCTGCTGCAGGTCAAGACGGTCGGGGGGAAGCTCGCGATCACACTCATGCGCTATCTTGACATCGGCCATATCATCGAGGCTGTGAAAATCGGCAATGTCTCGATGCTCTCCGTACCCGGCCTGGGGACCAAGAGGGCGGAACGCATCTGCTTCGAGCTCAAACCGAAGATAGAAAAGAAGTTCGCCGGTATCGCCGCCGAGGCCGCCGCACCGGGAGCGACCTCCTTCGATTCGTTCGTTACGGACGCGCTGACGGGGCTCGGCTTCTCACACGGCGAATGCGCGCGCGCCATCGCGACGGCGAAGGCGCAGGCCGACGACGATACACAATGGAGCGAGGAGAGCCTGCTGATGGCCTCTCTGAGTATATTACAGCGCAGGTAGGGGAGAGAGATGGACGAAAATAACAGCTGCCCCAATAAACTGATAGAGACAATGCGCTGCGGAAAGGAGGAGGAGATATCGACCCTCCGCCCGCAGGCGCTGAATGATTTCATCGGCCAGAGCGGCCTCAAGGACAAGCTGACGATCTTCATGACCGCCTCGATCCAGCGCGGCGAACCGCTCGACCATACGCTCTTTTACGGCCCTCCCGGCCTTGGCAAGACGACCCTCGCGGGAATCATCGCGAAGGAGATGAAGGGCACGCTCCGCGTCACCACCGGTCCGGCGCTCGAACGCGCGGGGGACCTCGCGGCGATACTTTCAAACATCCAGCCGAACGACGTCCTTTTTATCGACGAGATACACCGCATGTCGGCGAATATCGAGGAGATACTCTATCCCGCGATGGAGGACTTTTCCCTCTCTATCGTCGTGGGCAAGGGCCCACTCGCGCGCAGCATACGCCTCGCGCTGCCAAAGTTCACGCTGATCGGCGCGACGACGCGCCTCGGCCTGCTCACTTCGCCGCTGCGCGCGCGCTTCGGCATCGTGGAGCAGCTGCATCTCTATTCACCCGAGGAGCTGACGGCGATCGTCAAACGCGGCAGCGGCGTGCTCGGAGTGAACATCGCCGACGAGGCGGCGGAGGAGATCGGCCTCCGCTCGCGCGGAACGCCGCGCGTGGCGCTGCGCCTTTTGCGCCGCGTGCGCGACGTCGCCGAGGTAAAAAAGGTCCCGCTCATCGAGCGCGACCTCTCGCGCTACGCGCTCGACATGCTCGGCGTCGACCCCGAGGGGCTTGACGAGGGGGACCGAAAGTTCCTCCGCGCGCTGATAGAGCTCTTTGACGGCGGACCAGTGGGGCTGTCTACCCTCGCCGCGGCCCTCAACGAGGACGCGCAGACGATAGAGGACATCTACGAACCCTACCTTATCCAGAAGGGGCTGCTTGAACGCACCCCGCGAGGCCGCAGGGCGACGCGCAACACCTGGGACTATCTCGGCATCCCCGTATCGCCGCATTTCATACAGATACAGCAGAGCCAGCTCAGCCTCTTCACAACGGAGGATGAGCTGCCATGAGCCAGCTTGGAAAGATGCTGGTCGCGGCGGGGCTGCTGCTTGCCGCGGTTGGGGCAGTGCTAATCATCGCAGGAAAGCTGAACATTCCTCTTGGCAAACTGCCCGGAGATATCACTTACCAGAAGAAAAATCTCACCGTCTTCGCGCCGTTCGGGACGATGCTTGTCGTGAGCCTCATACTCACGCTGATTTTGAATATATTCTCAAGGTGGAAATAGTGAAAAGATATATCGTCACGCTGCTGTTCATACTCATCTTCTCGCAGGCCGCCGAGGCGCGCGACGTCCTGGTCCTGCTCAAGAGCGGCGCGCGCCAGTGCAAGATCGGCGGCACCTCGTACGTGATAAGGGTAGCCTCCGGCGGAGTGACGCCGGCGATCACCGGCTCCTTTTCGCTCTCTTACGCGGGCGGCGGCTCGCTGAGCGCCGGCGCGGTGAGCTACGCCATGCCGGTGACGGTGACCTCGTCTTCCCCGATCATCATCGACGGCGTGAGCTATCACGGCTCGATATTATTCGAGGCCTCCGGCTCGGGCTTCAACATTGTAAATCAGGTGGACGTCGAGCAGTACCTCAAGGGCGTGCTGAAGGATGAAATGAGCCCGGCCTGGCCCGTGGAGGCCCTCAAGGCGCAGGCGGTGCTGGCGCGCACCTACACGCTGTCCTCAAAGAAGCACGGTAAATATGACCTCTGCGCCCAGGTGCACTGTCAAAGCTACAGCGGCGTCGCCGGAGAGTCGCCCGCCATCGACGAAGCGGTCAGCGCGACCGGCGGCGAGCTTCTAAAGTACGGCGGCTCGGTGGCGCAGGTATTCTATTATGGAGACAGCGGCGGCTTCAGCGCCTCGTCAAGGGCGGTATGGGGTAAGGACATCCCCTACCTTCAGGCACGCCCCGACCCGGTCTCCTACAGCAGCCCCAACGCAAGGTGGCAGACGACGCTCTCCATGCAGCAGATATCAAGCAGCCTCGCCGCCGCGGGAATACAGGTCGGCTCAATATCGTCTATCCGCCCCTATTCGCGCGACGAGAGCGGCCGCGTACAGCAGCTGGAGATAAACGGCAGCGGCGGCCGGAAGCTCGTCACGGGCAGCCAGTTCCGTCTCGCGGTCGGCGCGGGCGTGGTGAAGAGCACCCTCTTCGAGTTCAGCGCGGGAACCGTCTACACGCCGCAGACTTCTCTTCCCTCCGCGCCCCAGAGTACCGCGCAGCGGAGCTATCCTGTAATTACCGACCGTTCGACGATGCCTGAAAAGGATGTAGATAAACTTTACTGGATGACGCAGAATAAGATATTTACCGTGCAGGAGCTCGTTTCGATGATTGGCAAAGAAAAGGATTATCCGAAGTTTATCGCCGAGGGCGAGGCTAGAATGAGCGGTAAAAAACTGCCCGCAGCGCCCGTACGGCAGCCGGCGGCACAGCCGGTATATAACACGGCGGCGGGAGCCCCGCAGCTCTCGATGAACGGCGCCTCCGGCTCCTCGGTGACGATCTCCGGGCGCGGCTCGGGACACGGCGTCGGTATGCCACAATGGACGGCCAAGGCGCTGGCCGAGGCGGGCTGGAGTTACCGGCGGATACTTGAATACTATTTCCCCGGCACGGCGCTGGAAAGAGGCTATTAAAAGATATGGAGAGAGACCTGACAAAGACGGCGGCCTACGATTATCAGCTTCCCAAAGAGCTGATAGCGCAGGACCCCGCGGAGCCGAGAGATTCGTCGCGGCTCCTTGTTGTACACAGGGAAAACGGCGGCACCGAGGATAGGATCTTCCGCGACATCACGGAATACCTTCACCCCGGCGACCTGCTGATGATGAACGATACGCGCGTCCTTCCGGCGCGCGTGGAGGGCGTAAAGAAGAACGAGGGCGGCGGCGGCGCGAAGGTGGAGATATTCTTCCTCAACCCCGGCGCGTCGAGCAACGAATGGACGGCGCTCGTCCGCCCCGGACGCAAGCTGCCGGAGGGGACGAAAGTGACGCTTGGCGGCGAAACGGAGATCACCGTGGGGGCGAGGCTTGAGGACGGTCTGCGAACGATCATCTTCGCGCCGGAGGACGACCCGCTGACGCTGATCCACCGCTTCGGCAGCACGCCGCTGCCGCACTACATAACGGAGAGCCGCGCCGACCCCGAACGCTACCAGACGGTCTATGCGAAGCGCGAAAAGGAAAATTCCGTCGCCGCGCCGACCGCCGGGCTGCACTTCACGCCGGAATTGCTCAAAAAACTCGCGGATATGGGCGTGCCGCATATCTTCATCACCTTACAGGTGGGACTTGGCACCTTCCGCCCCGTAAAGGCCGAGAATATCGCGGAACATGTCATGCACACGGAATTCTGCGAAATACCGCCGGAGGCGGCGGCGGCGATAAAGGCGGCCAAAGAGAGGGGAGGGCGCGTCGTCGCCGTCGGCACAACGGTTGTGCGCACCCTTGAGTCCTTCGCCCAGCGTTACGGCGAAATAGTCCCCGGCGTACTCGATACAAAGCTGTTTATCAGCCCCGGGTACCGTTTCCGGGTGATAGACGCCCTGATAACCAACTTTCACCTGCCGATGAGCACCCTGCTAATGCTCGTCTCCGCCTTCGGCGGCTACGAGACGATGATGCGCGTCTATAACGAGGCGGTGGAGAAGCGTTACCGCTTTTTCTCCTTCGGCGACTCGATGTTTATAGAATAAAACAACATCATCAACGTTATTTTCACATGACACCTTTTTATTTTTTAAGCATATTTTAAGCATAAAAAATAAAAAGGTGTTATACTTAGAACGAGGTGAAGGTAATGT
>NZ_JAJBUX010000114.1 GCF_020860125.1 Cloacibacillus sp.
CAAAGACCCTCGGACTCTACGGCACCTATATCGCCGACGACGGCTTCTACGTCGATGCGGTGCTCAAGTACATGTGGATGAAAAACGATTTCGACGTGCTCGACACCAACGGCGACCGCGTTACGGGAGACGACCTCTCCACCGGCGGCGTCGGACTTTCGCTTGAACTCGGCAAACGGTTCCGGTTCACGAAAAACGAGAAGGGCGAAAACTGGTACATCGAGCCGCAGGCACAGCTCAGCTACACCCGTCAGGACGGCGGCTTTTTCACCGCCAGCAACGGCCTGAGGATCGGCGTTGACAGCTTCAACTCACTGCTCGGACGCCTCGGGATGCTGGCCGGATATGAGACGCCAAAGTCGAATTTCTACGCGAAGGTCTCCTACGTGAAAGAGTTTGACGGGGACGTCAATATCATCGCGAACAACGTCAGCATACCGGAGTCCTTCGGCGACAGCTGGTGGGAGTACGGACTCGGATTCACCACCAGACTTAACGACCACAACAGCATATACATGAGCCTGGAGCGCTCCTCGGGCGGCAAATTCACTGAACCCTGGAAGGTTTATGCCGGCTGGAGGATCGACGTCTAAAAAATAACTTCCTTCAACATTCTCGAACATGAAATAAAAATGTAATTCAGTGGAGCTGGCCGCCGAAAACTAATCGGCTGTCAGCTTCTTACATTATCTTTTTTCTTTTAATGCAAAATAATTATAAAAATATCTTTTATAGAAATTTTTTTCTTTATTATTAAAATCATTATTTTTACTGAAAAAATAAGCATAATCTGCTGGACGCGCAAAACGACGGAATGATATTTTTAATGAGAAGATATAAAAGGGAGGTAGATCACAAAAATCTCAATTGTTAAATGGGGAAAACACATTGGGAGATCTTATTTCAGCGGGTTTTATGTTAGTGGAAACGGTATCAGTTACCACGATATTATCCTTTTTTCTTCTATGGAATTTCATTTACGGCGTTAGCAAATAGGAGGCGCAAGATCGATCCCGACAAAGATAACCGGGAACTGACGTGCGCGGCAAACTACCGTGCGTACCATAAACTGCGATGATGCCGACGGTTTGAGTCAACAGGCAGATATCTCTGATTTCGTCCGAAATCAGGGCTTATTTTGGTGTGTCCTTAATTCCGGGCGGCACGGCGCACCTCCAGCGCGGGCCATTTTTTAAATACCAAAGAGAGTATAAATCAGGAAAATCCACGTCGCTTCCATTTCGATGGAATAAACCGTTTTCATCAGTCTCTCACAACAAGGGGCTTTTCATAAAACTGAATTAATGAAAGAAAGGTGAAGAATCAAGATGAAAAAAATGCAAATGATTTGCGCCGCCGCGATACTGGCGCTGTGCGTTCATCTTCCGCCGGCGTCCGCCGAGATAAGTATCACAAGCCCTGTCACCAATACCGATGTATGGGATGATGATGTGAACATCACGACAAACGCTATCGTCAATGACGGCGACACCGGCCGGGAGGGCGGCGGTATTTATCTATATACGCCGTACGACGGCCCGAAGAAAAGCGTTCTATTAGACGCCGGTAATCTGATGACGATCCGCACCAACCTGGGCGCGGAGAACCAGCCCGGGGACAAATTATACGGCATCAGGGTATATGGGGCATATAGTTCTGCCCTTCTTGGTATGTGTACGGTAGACGTCGAAGCCAGCTATATGTCTATGGAAGCACAGAAAAACGGCTATATTCTCATCGGCGACAATTCGCGTCTGGTCACTACGGCCTCGCATTTTGGCATACACTCATCCTTTAACAGCACCATTTGGATAGGCGATAACGCGCGGATCCAGGCGGGTGACAAATCAGACTTCACCACTAACGGCTACACCGTATGGGCACAGGGCGGCGGCGACTCAACTTCACTCATTGACATCGGAGACAACGCGAAAATCTCAAACGAGGGAAACTATACGAACGAGGGTGCGGCTGTTTACGCGCAGGATGGCGGTCAAATCATGATCGGCAATGGCGCGGAGATAACGTCAACGGGCGAACGTGACCCTGTGACGAAGACAAACCTCTACAATATCGGCGTGCGCACCGTCGGCGGGTTCTGGCAGACGCCTATCGTCGCTCAAAGCCTCTCCACGCCCTATGCTGCCGAACCGGTCTTTATACCATCTACCGTCGAGCTGGGCGACAATGTTTCAATCAGCACGGAGGGCAGAAAATATAACATGGGTATATACGCCTCCGACATGGCGGTCGTCACCGCAGGGGAAAATCTCACGATCAATACCCACGGCTCAGAGGAAAGTAATTACGGCGTCTACGCCAACGAAGGCGCACAGGTAACAATCAAGAGCGCCTACATCGAGACGGAGGGAAAGAGCAGCCACGGCCTGATCGTGTGGGGTTCCCGGAACAGCCAGAACTCAAAGATCACCGTCACGGATGGTTCTCACATCAAGACCATGGGAACCAAAGCCGCCGGCGTGCTCGCCTACTATGGCGGCGAGGTGGAGCTGACAGGAAAGTACATAATAGAAACAGACCTGGAAAACGGCTCTTTCGCCCTCGGAACAAGCTACGGCGGCACCATCACCGCGGACGGGCAGATGAATATCAGCGGTAACCTGCACGCCGAGAGCGCGGGAAAGATAAACATGACGATGCAGGACGGCTCCTATATGAAGGGCTTCTCCTCCATCGACGGCGGACAGAGCGGCGAAATACATGTGGATATGAAGAACGCCTACTGGGATCTTTACAGGCAGGACTCCGAGCTGAACTCGCTCAAAATGGCCGCCAACGCGACCATCGACTACACAAAAGAAAATTCTCACATTAACCTCTACGCCCACGACATCTCCGGTAACGGCACCTTCGTCATGAAGACCGACGTCGTCGGCGGAAACGGCGACCTGCTCATCACCGACACCAGCGACGGCGACCATAAGATCAAAGTCATGGACCAGGGCAGCGC
>NZ_JAJBUX010000115.1 GCF_020860125.1 Cloacibacillus sp.
CCTTTGAGCTCTCGCCCGTCGAAGGTGAATGTCACTTCCCGACCGTGTTTGTAGTCCAGTATCGGGTGTCTCTGTATCAGTTCCATGCCCACAGCCTCCTTTTTCCTATATAAACCACGCCGCAAAGCCTATTACGAAGCAAACGACCGTCACAGGCAGCGCGTAGATGGATATCTTTATCGGATTGACGTCTTTCATCAGGACGCCGCCAACGATGCCGGCAACGACGAAGGCCGTGAGGTTCGCCGGAGGCAGCGACTGTCCGGCACAGGCGATGTGCGCGCCGCCGAGCGCCGTAAGTACGGGGTCGACATTGAGATTTTTAACAAGTATCTGGCTTAAGAAAGAAAATATGGTATTCTGCGCCGTCGTCTGCGATCCCGTTATCATGCCGACAAGCCCCATCATCATACCGCCGCCCAGTTTCAGAAGGTGTGGAGAAAGGTTCGTCGTGTAAGCCGTTATTTTAGCGATCATGCCCGATGCGTAGAAGGAGCCAAGCATTATACCGGCGCAGACCTGTATGGCCACCGTCTTCCCAACGCCGCTGATGCCGGATTTTAGTACCGATACGCCCTCTTTAAAGACGGCGGGGAAGCAGAAGCTGGCAATGATCGCGGCAATAATCGCCTGATTCGTGCGGCTTGCGCCGCTGAGGTTGAACATGTTCCTCAGTATCGGAATATCTTTGAAGAGTTCCAGAACCGGGTCTATTATTAGCAGCAGCTCTACTTTGAAACCAGTGCGGAGGACCACAATCAGGATGAGTATGCCGAGCGGTATCAGAAGGGGCCATTCTTCGGCGAATATCTGCCCGGCGCGGCGCTCCGGTACCGCCGTCTTTGAGCGCATCTCTTTCGGTATGAAGCGCACCGCGACGAAGGCACCCACCACGACACAAACGCCCACCGTCAGATACCCCAGCTTGAGCACAGGATCGACATCGACCCCGACAAGGCTCGCCGAGAGGAAGAATCCCTGCGTGATCGGAGGCATGAGCGAACCGAGAATGCCGCCCATCATAATGATGGAGCCTATCTTGTCCGGTTCGATGTCCAGGTCGTCCATCGCATTGACCACGAGTATTCCGATAACGGTGCAGGAGGCGATGGCGTCGCCAAGGAGCGAGCCGGCGATGACCAATGTAAGAAAGATAGAGATGATAAGCCCCTTCGGACGTCTCCCCACAGAGGCCTTGAGGCAGCCAAGGACCGTGTCGATGGTACCCAGCTTAACCTGTGTCTGAGCGTAGATGCTGCCGAATATGGAGAGGCCGATGACCCACGCGATGCGCTCGATGCCACTGAGCAGCGCGCCGGGAATAACCTCCGGCGATACCCCGCCCATGGCGAGCGCGGTGGCTGAGCAGAGTAAAAGAGCGAGAATGATGTTGTATTTTTTTATCGCCTTTATCGGAATCAGAACGATGCCAAAGAGTACTATCAACGGTACTATTACAGATAACATTTCAAGACCTCCTTATGATGGGATTTCAGTCTCCTCAGTGTTTTTCAATCTTGCGGTCCACCGCGAAGGGGGTAAGGTCGACTCCTGTGCTGCCGTCAACGACCAGCTCGGCGATTGTCTTTCCGGTGATCGGGGCGTAGGCGATGCCGTCGCCCTCATGCCCCGCCGCGATGAATAACCCTTTGTGTTCCGGCACCGCTCTCATGAAGGCTTTGCCGTCCGGGGTGTAGGGGCGCAGCCCCGCAAATGTGCGTACCGCTCTGATACGCTTCAGGGCGGGAACGATGCGCGCCGCGTGCTGCGTCACCGCACGCACGCCAGCGACCGTCGTGGAACGGTCGGCGCCGACAAATTCACGCGTGCTTCCGATCAGCAGGCCGCCTTCCGCCGTCTGTTCAAGCGCCATGCCGACGCCGAGGCGTATAGATTCGTCGGAGGAGCCCTCCAGAAGTTCCGGATGGTATTTCGCGGCGATATAGCGCGAGCAGAGCATCACATGATAAATCAACGGGTTAACAGGTTCGGTAATGACAAGCTGCCCCCTGCGGGGGATTATTGGCAGCTCGCAGCCGATCTTTGCGAACAGCTCAGGAGCGCCGATGCTGTTGCAGACGACTACGTTATCGGCGTACAGGCTGTCGCCGCCGCATCTTACGCCGATCACGTGCTCCTTGTCCCGTATAAAATCCGTCGCTTTTTTATGTTTTTTGACGCGCAGGCCAAGTCTTTTTGCCGCCGTTATATATCCGTTTACCATGTAGAGAGGGTTTACCTGCGCGTCGCGCGTGCTGATAGTAGCGCCGACGATGTGCTTTGAAAGTGCGGGTTCAACGATTCTCGCTTCATCACCGGAGATGAGCGATACATCAAGTCCAAGATCCTTCTGCTTCGACATAAATATCTTCATCGCCTCGAGCTCCTCTTCGCGCTCGATGATAATCATACCGCCGCAGTGGCTGTAGCCAATATCGTAGTCGAGCTCTTCCGAGAGGGTCCGGTAAAGTATCTCGGAGGCGAGGGCCATCGTCAGGTGCGGCCCGGGGCTCTTGGATTGAAGTATGACGAACCCGTCGCAGGCCGACGAAGCTCCGCAGCCCAGCGTGCCGGCCTCAAGCATCAGAACAGAGGCGCCCTTTTTCGTTAAATTGTAGGCAACAGAGGAACCGATTACACCGGAACCTATTACAATGACATCCGCGTTCTTTTCCATAATGGATAAAACCCTCCCTTAATAATGGTTTTTCATGCCCTTTTCGCGCGCCTTCTCCGCCCAGCCCGGCACGGGGGGGACACACTCGTCTTCCGGAGCGCAGACTATTTCGAGAAATGCGACGCCTTCCTTTGCGAACAGCTCTTTAAGACGTTCGCTGAGACTGTCACCCTCTTCAAGGCGAGCGGCGGGGATTCCGAATCCTTCGACGATCTTCACGTAATCGATATCCGCAAACTCGGTGGCAAACGGCTCATTGCCGTATGCCATATCGTTCGATACACGTATCCAGCCAAAGGAATGGTTGTTGATGAGTATCACCTTTATATTGCCGCCAGTCCTCGCGAGCGTCTCGTACTCTCCCGCGCAGAAGCCGAAGCTGCCGTCTCCCGTGATATGCACGATCGTGCTCTCGGGAGAGGCCTTTGCCGCGCCCATCGCCGCGGCGGTGGCGTATCCAAGGGAGCCCTGCGCGAAGTTGCAGACAAAGTCGCGGCGTCCGCCGCTTGACTTTATGAAACCGGCGGGATAGACGGCGCTGATTCCCGGATCGACAACAAGGATCGAATCCTTCGGCATCTCACTTTCCGTCTCCTTCACGAGCCGCACGGGGTCGCAGGGAACATTCGACATATCAAGCGCGCGCTCTACCGCGAGCGTATAGTCCGCCTTATCTTTTTTGAGCTTCTCAATATTGGCATGGCTGCCGCAGATATAATCCCTGTCGGCGTCAAGCAGCGAGGCGAGCGTGGCTTTCGCGTCGCCGAGCATCGTGACCGTCACGGGGTAGTTGTTGCCAAGCTCGGCCTCGTTGATATCAAGCTGTATCATCGGAACGGCGGCCTCTTTTGCTGGGAACTTCCAGCTCGCGGTACCGGCAGAGTCTGTGCTGGAACCGACGAAGAAAATCAGGTCGGCGTCCCGCATGAGGGCGTTGGCGACGCTGTTTGCGCCACGTGCGCCGACGATGCCTCCGGAATAATCGGAAGATTCACTGATGATTCCCTTTCCGTTGATCGTCGTCAGCACCGCTAGTCCATATTTTTCCGCAGTTTTTTCCACCTCGGCCCAGGCGCCGGACAGCAGCGCCCCCTGCCCGCAGATCATCACGCCGCGTTTTGAAGCGTGAAGAAGTCCGGCCGCGGCGGAGATATCCTCCTGTGAGGCGCGAAAACGCTTGCCGGGACAGGCGGCGAATTCCGGCTGCGCATATAAATCTTTCACTTCGGCATCTTCTTTCAGCACATCCTGCGGGAGACGGATATGCACAGGGCCGGGGCGGCCGCTCGTCGCAAGACGGAAGGCGCGGCGGATGATAAATGGAATATCCGCTGCCTTATATACGTTGAAGGTATCTTTTACAAATGCTTTGAACATGCTGTTCTGGTCCGCTCCGGTAAGCATGTTGTGTTTTTCCCCGTTCAGCGGGATATCGGAGGTGATAACGATAAGCGGGATGGAGGAGCTGTACGCCTCAACGACGCCCGGCAGCATGTGCGGCGCGCCGACGCTGGGCCCCTCGCATACGCCCGGTCTGCCGCTGACCTTTGCGTAGCCGTCTGCCATAAAGACCGCGTTTCTTTCGTCGCGCACCATTACATGTTCTATGCCCTCGAACCGTTTCCACTCGTCGTACCACCCAAGAGTGGTCTCGCCGGGCAGGCCGAAAACATATTCGACCTTGTAAAGCTTTAACATCTCCAAAAGTATCTTTCCGCACTTCATACCATTGCCGCCTCCTTGTTCATCGTTTTTGATTTCTATATTCTATTAATGCTGATCATTAAAGATTAATTATAGCAATCGTCAAATATCTACAACGCGGATTTTTGACAAAAATCACCCCTATTAGCGCACTTTAAGCCTTTATATGCGCCAATATTAACTATTTCTATTAAAAATTATTGTCGTTATTAATTTTATTTCCGCACTCACATTAATCATTGATGAGCAACTATAATATAGATATTATTAGACAACTTGTCAATAGATTCAAAAAATATTTTTTTAAAATTTTCTGTGTAGACTTTTGTTTATAAAAAGATTCAATTAACAGAGCTATTGACGGGAATGCGGACGGAAGATAGCATAATATTCATAATTATGACAATCGTAACGGAGGATAACCGCGTGGCTCTCACTGATCTTGAATACAACCTGCTTGATATAATAGAGGGCAGCGCCTCCCCGCTGGGTTCCAACGCCCTTGCGCTCAAACTGAAGGGACGGGAGATAACCGTAAGCGCGCCGACCGTGGGACGCTGCCTGGCCAGCCTCGAAGAGGCGGGATATCTTATCTCCGTAGAGAACAGAGGCCGGATAATATCGGAAGAGGGAAGGTCCGTACTATATCGCCATCACCTGCAGCAAAACCTCAGCGACGCCACGCAGAATGTCGTCGACATCCTCGGCAGCAGCGGTTCGGCAAACATCCAAAAACTGATAGACGTAGTGACGACAAGACAGGCCCTTGAGCGGAAGGCCGCCTGGCTCGCCGCGAAAAACGCAACGGCGGAAGAGATCACGACGATCTGTACCTATGGTGATATCCTCGACACGCTTCTAAAAGATATCCACGATTCGCACGGCAAGAACCACCAGGCGGCGATGGGGCGGCTCTTTCACGAGACGATCGCCAAGGCGGGCAAAAACGAGGTACTTGCCGCGATGATACATCTCGTCAATCAGGACATCGCGGCCCGAGATTTCCTCGTCGTCCTGCTCGAACAGACAAATTACTCATTCGGCCTCGGCCACGCGGCGATCGCAAGGGCGATAAAAAACAGGGACCCGGAGCTCGCCCGGGCTCTCGCGGAAGAACATACCCAGAAAATTTTAGACGCCCTCAGCCTTTTACTCTAGAGGATAGTCATTCACAGGTCTAACCGGTATTAGTCTAACAAAAAGACAGTGAATACCATTGAAAAATATTTGTTCGCGAACCGCTGCCTCGTCTCCCATTTCCCCTCGCTATTGGCAAAACGGCCTTTCTTTTTATGTTATAATGGCGTGATTACCAATGAAGGGATGTTTTTATCATTAACTCGTCAACATTAAAGGAAGAACAGCACAGGCGCATGGGGAAAGAGCCCATACCGAAGCTCATTCTGAGTTTCGCGCTGCCGGCCATCATCGGCATGATCGCCGGCGCTATTTATAATATAGTCGACCGTATCTTCGTCGGGCGCTACGTCGGTTCGGTAGGGCTCGCCGCGATCACGGTAAGTTTTCCGATGATGATGATGCTGATGGCCTTCACGCTGCTCATCTGTGTCGGCGGCGCCTCCAGGGTCTCGATCCTCTTCGGCGCGAACAAACGGCGCCCCGCGGAACAGGCGCTGACGACGACGTTCGTCCTGTTGGCAATCGTCGGCGCGGCCTCCATCGCCACGAGCTTTTTCGCGACAGACACAATGCTGCGCCTCGCAGGAGGCTCAGGAGAGGTGCTCGAAATGGCGCGCCCCTATCTGCGAATCATCCTGCTCGGAGCGCCCTTCGCGCTCTTCGGCTTCGGCGCTAATTTCCTCGTGCGCGCCAGCGGAAACCCGAAGTACGCAATGTGCACGCAGATAGTCGGCGCGGTGAGCAACGTCCTTTTCGACGCCTTTTTCATCATCACGCTCGATATGGGCGTCGAGGGAGCCGCCTACGGCACCGTGCTCGCGCAGGCCGTCTCCGCGATATTCGGACTCTCCTTCTTCTGGCGCAGGGAGGCCCCGCTGCGCATCCGCGCGCACTTTATCGGGCTGCCGCGCTGGGAGGTCTTTAAGAGGATCTGCGCAGTCGGCAGCGCTCCATTTTTCATGGAGCTCTCTTTTGTCTGCTATATGACGCTGATGAACCAGCTGATCATAAAGTACGGCGGCGACGACGGGCTTTCGGCGATGGGAATATTCCTCAGCCTCGATTCGCTGCTCTTCCTGCCCGCGATGGCCATCGGCGAGGCCTCGCAGCCGATCGTCGGCTATAATTACGGCGCCGGCATGCCGCAGCGCGTGACAAAGGCGATTTACTGCGCCCTCGGCATGGCGGTAGGATTTTATATCATCAGCTTTACCCTCGCGGAGATATTCGCGGAACCTCTGACGCGCCTCTTTACGAACGACCCCGCGCTACTTGCGATCGGCGTCCCCGGGATGCGAGTCGGCTATGTCGGACTTCCCTTTATGGGAGTAACGATCGTCACCAACTCGGCGCTCCAGGGGCTGGGTAAGGGTTTTGCCTCGCTCGTCCTCTCCTTCTGCCGCCATGTGCTCTGTATGTTCATCCCGCTGATAATACTGCCGCGCATCTTTGGGCTGCTGGGAGTCTGGATGTCCTTCCCCTGCGGCGATATCGGCGGATGTGTGATATCCTCCGGCTTCCTCATCTGGATAATACGCTGGCTCAAGAGCCCGGAGGCGCTGGTGGTAAAATAGGCGAAAGTGCCGTCGCCGCATAGGCGAAGGCTAGATAACGACGATCTCTCCGGGCGGGGCGGACAGCAGTTCCGCCTCGCCCTCAGTCGACAGGTACGAGAGGCAGGAGGTAATTTTCGCGCCGTCAGGCAGGGTGACAACGGGATGAATGTTAAAGCGCATGCCGGGCCGGATCGTTATCCTCTCGTCGCCGCTGATCCGCGGCGGCTCCCAGGCGTCCAGTCCCTGCGAGTGGCCTACGCAGGGCGAGGGACCGTCGTTTTTACGGCAATAACCATATTCCGCCAGTACATTCTGCGCGGCGTCTGCAAGCCGTGAGACGGGAACGCCGGGCCTTATGGCGTAAGCTGCCGCCTTCTGCGCCGCCGTTACCGCTCTGTAGGCTTCGACGTATTCGTCTTTAGGCCTGCCCAGGGAGACCAGCTGGGTGATTTCGCTGAAATAACCTCCGCGGCATGAATGCTCAAGCACGACATAGTGATAGTCCCCCTGCCGCCAGCGGCGTGGACGCGCCCTTGAGGCGGCGAGGAAGCCGAGGGCAGGAACTTTCGCGGACGACGTCATCCAATAAAGGTCTTCCGCGCCGTTCTGCAACGCATAGTAAGAGGCGTCGCTGACTGCGTCCAGTTCGCTGCCGCCCGCCGCGATATTTCCAAGATACCGCTTGAGGACAGATTCATTTAATTTTACCGCCTCTTTGATGAGGGCTGTCTCCGCCGGGCTCTTGAGCATCCTCATGCGGTCAAGTACGGCGGTGAGGTTTTTCGTTTTGATACTGCCAAGGCGGCTCTGGAAAGATAGACAGAACGACGCTGATATTCCCCTGCTCCAGGCGGTACCGGCGGTTTTACAGCCGATATCGTTCAGGAAAGATACCACGCAGGCGGCGGGGTCCGCTGCATATTCGCCCTCTGGTATGAGCCTCGCCTCGTCAACGACGCCGAAGGCTTTCGCGTAATCGGCCCCGCAGCCGTCATGCGTAAAGAGCACGACCGGCCCCCGGCGGGGGATCACAAGGTATTCCTCAAAGACCGGAAGGTAATAATTTATCAGATAACGGAATATCCCCCTCGTATCTATCTGCGCCGAGGCGCCGACGCAGAGGGCGTCCACATCCATCTCCGCCATCGTGTAGCGCAGATATTCCTGCCGCTGCCGGATCTCCTCTTTTGTTATATGCATGGCCTACAGCTTCATCCCCATCAGCGCCGGCAGGAAGGTTATCAGCCACGGCATGTAGGTGATCAGCAGCAGGCAGACAAAACCCGCGATGAGAAAGGGCCACACCTTGGCGACGAGGGATTTCATCGTGACGTCGGCGATATTGCAGGCGACAAAAAGGTTCGAGCCGACGGGCGGCGTCACCTGACCAAGGGCAAAGTTCGCCGTCGCGATGACGCCGAAGGCGATCGGAGAATAGTTCATCTCCTTAATGATCGGCAGCAGTATTGGCAGCAGCAGATAAAAACCGGAGGCCGAATCGACAAAGCAGCCCGCGATGACGAAGATGACCGTGATGATAAAGAGCATGACGTTCCGGTCGCTTGTCAGTGAGAGCAAAAGGTCCGTAAGCTCTTTTGTCACCCCTGAGGTGGTAAGTATCCACGTAAAGGCTCCCGCGCAGCCCATGATGAACATGATTATCGCCGAGGAGACGAAGGAATCCACCATGACGGTCCACAGCTCTTTTACCCTTATCTCCCGGTAGACGCAGACTCCCACAAAGAGGCCGTAGACCACCGCCACGCCGGCGGCCTCGGTCGGCGTGAAGATGCCGCCGTAGATACCGCCAAGGATTATCACCGGCATCAAAAGCGCCCAGACGGCGCTCCGAAACGCCTGCCAGCGCGTATGGAGGCTGCATTTTTCCTGCAAGATGAGGTTTTTGTCCTTACGCAGGTAGAGCAGCGCCGCGGCGACGAAGAAGAGGCCGAAGAGCAGCCCCGGGACGATCCCCGCCATGAACATCGTACCAACGGAGACCTCGGCGAGCATCGCGTAGATGATGAAGGGGATGCTCGGCGGGATTATCATGCCGATGCCGCCGGAGGAGGCGACCAGCGCCGTCGCGAAATTTTTGTCATATCCCTGCCTGGACATCGCGGGGATAAGAACGCCTCCGATGGCGGCGACGGTTGCCGGCCCCGAACCGGAAATGGCCGCGAAGAAACAGGCGACGATCACCGTGACGACCACCAGGCCGCCCCGGCGATGCCCCACGCAGGCATTTGCCAGATTGATCAGCCTCTTCGATATCCCAGCGTGATCCATGATCACTCCCGCGAGGATAAAAAAGGGGATCGCCAGCATCGTGTACTTGGCGATCGCCGCATAGAAAACCGTGGGAAAGACCGATATCTTATATCCCATCTGCACGATGCCGGCAAAGGCCGCCAGCCCCATAGAGGCGGCCACCGGCACTCTCAGGATAAGGAGGGAAAAGAATACGCCTATCAGTATCAAGCCCGTCATTTTGTCATCTCTACTTCTCTTCGCCCGCCATCAGCGACCGAATTTCTTCGCATCCCGACGCGGCCGCGCTCAGCAGCGCCGCCGCCGCGCCCAGCGGGACGGCCCATCCCATCACGGCGACCGGTATCTTCATACCCGGCAGTATCTGGTTGTATTTGAGCTGATTCATCACCATGCCGCAGCCGGTCTTCGCGATAAGAAACATCAGAAGCATAGAAGCGCACATCGAGATAACGACGATTATTATCTGAAACTTTCCCGGTATATTGTCCGATAAGATCGTAAGAAGCGTGTGCGCCCGTCGCCTGTAGGCGTACGAGATTCCAAACATACTCACCCATACGAAGAGCAGGACCACAAGCTCCTCCGTATATGAAAAGGGCGTGGTCGGCAAAAGGTAGCGGCAGACCACATTCGCGAAGTTCATAAAGACCATCAGCAGGCCGCCGGCCACCATGATTATCTCTTCAAATTTACTTAACAAAAATACTATCTTTTTCATATGCTTTTATCGCCCCCATATTATATAAATAGAGGGCGGCGCTCCGCCGTAAGGCAGAGGCCGCCCCATTTGAACAAACTAGAATTTATAGCCGAACTGCTTGAATATCTCTTCGCCAAATTCCTTCTTGTAGTCCTTGTATATCGGAGCTACCGCCTTTTTGAAAGCCTGAAGCCCTTCGGGGGAAAGTTCGCTTACCACCTTCACCTTATACTCGCCAAGGCGCTTGCGAAGCTGCAGGTCCTTTTCGCGCGTGACCTTGACCTGATACGCCATCGCCTCTGTGGCGGCCTCCTGGAAGATCTTCTTCTCCTCCGCGGAGAGCCGCTCCCAAAGCTCCGTGCTCACGGAGAAATAGATCGGGTCGTAGGAATAATTCCAAAGCGAGATAAATTTGACCACCTTGAGCGTATTCTGAGTAAACAGCAGGTCGATCGTATTTTCGCAGGCGTCTATCGTACCCTGCTGCAGCGAGGTATAAACCTCCGACTGGTTCATCGTTATGGGATCGGCTCCGATATATTTAAGCAGGTTGACGTGCACGTTGCTTCCCGGCACACGGATCTTGAGCCCCTTCATGTCGGCCGGCTTTTGGATGGGATTGCGGTTATTGACCACCTGACGGTAGCCGTTCTCGCCGATCGCGAGACAGACGACGCCCACTTCGTTGATGACCTTTTTCATGGCCTTTCCGCCCTCGCCCCGCATCGCCGCGTCGACATCCTTATAGGTTGGCAGCAGCCAGGGGAAACAGGGCAGGATGCTCTTCTTCGCTATCGCGGACCAGACGAGGGCGTCCTGCATATGGATATCGGTAACGCCGGTCTGCAGCAGCTCGATTCCCGCCACCTGATTTCCGCCGGAGAGCTCGTCGCTTGGGTAGATCTTAATATCATATTTTGCCGAGGTCTTTTCCTTTATTATGCTCGCAAATTTTTCTGCGCCCTGGTGCCAGGTGCTGCTCCTGGGCGTTGCGTGGCTTAATTTAAGCTCGATACTCTTCGCCGCCGCATACGACGGCGCACCCAGTAGCGACAGCGTCAGCGAGACGACCGCGATTTTGGCCAATAATTTTTTCATGATTTTCCCTCCGCAGAATGTGATATGAATATGCCAATATTATATCTGCTATCGCGTATAAATCAACGCTATAACATATTATATGTACGCTTATTTATATTGATTCTTTCGTTATGACTGTTTAATGTCTATTACATGGCTAAATCATTTGCAGTGTTATTGCGGGAATATAGGGGAGACAGGTCGCAGTCTAAGGTATCGGAGATTTTGGATATATCTCCCGCGTACTATAGCGAGCTTGAACGCGGCAAAAAGGAGCCGTCCTATCGGATATTGATCCAGATTGTGGAGCGTTCGGGACGGGGGCTGGCCTATTGGCTGGACGCGGAGGCTCTGCCGGCGCCCGAAGATGCGGCGCGCCTCTCCTCCGGTACGGCATCCGATGAAAAGATGCGCCCTCTGACGACCCCGGAGATCACGACGATGCTGGGAAGGGTCTGGTACAGCATCGACAGCGCCTCCGCGTTTTCCGGCGCCGACCGCGAGATAATCGCCGATATGCTGGATGCGTGCCGGCGGTCGCTTGACAGGCCCGGCAAAGAAAATATTTAATATACGCACAAAACGACCGGGAGGCCGCCCCAAGATATAGCACAGCCTCCCAGCCGATCATTTATGCAAATCTATTCCCGCTGCGGATAGAATTTTTCAGATATACATAAACCTCAATCTTTATCAATGACCGGCGTCATGATCCTTTTTGCCGGCGTGCCGACATAGGTGCCGCCCGGCCCGAGCTTTTTTACAACGGAGCTGCCCATGCCGATCGTCACGTCGTCAAGTATCGTCGTGTAGGGGCGCACCATGGAACCCAGCCCCAGGAATACGCCGTTGCCCAGCGTGACGCTGTCCGCGATCGCGCTCTTCGGCGCCATGTGGCAGAAGTCGCCGATCCTGCTGTCATGGCCGATGAAGCAGCCGGAATTGATAATGCTCTGCTTGCCGATCACCGCGTCGGATTCGATAATACAGCCGGCGAAGACGACCGTCCCCTCTCCCAGACGTACCGAGCTGTGGACAATCCCCATCGGATGAACGAATACCGGCCAGCAGGCCTCCCTGAACCGCTCGCGTATCTTACGGCGAACCACATTCGAGCCGATCGCGATGACGGCCATCGTCTCCGGCGTGTCGGGCATCTCCGACACCGGCCCTATGATGGGAAGACACCAGAGCGTCCTTCCCCACAGCTCCGGGTTATCGTCGTAGATACCCGCACACTCCACGCCGCAGGCTTCGAGCGTCGAGAGCACTACTTTTGCGTGGTCTCCGGCACCGATAAGAAAAACCTTATCTCTCTTCTCCATCATTACCACCCTTTCCTTTACTTATTTATATATCTACGATATATTTATTGTATCCTAATTCTTTATAAAGTAAAATAAAAACCACGGAATCCAGTCATATCATGATATAATTTGTATATCATACCAGACTTGCGCTTCCACTATTTTTACGGAGCCATCGGAGGGGTATCTTTGCGTCGACTCATTGTAAAACTCATACTGCGCCTTTTCTTCCGAGTAAAGGTAAAGGGCTGGGAAAACTGGGAAAATGCCGGCGAAGGCGTCCTTATCGCGCCAAATTACGTTTCGTTCATCGATCCGCTGATTCTTGCCGCTTTCCTGCCGGAGAAGGTCCCGTTCGCCATTGAGCGGCGTCTGACGAAAAAACGCTTCGCCGGACTCTTTCTGCCGATAGCCGACACCCATATACTGGACGCGGACGCTCCGCTCTCGCTCAAATATTTCCTTAACCTGCTGAAAAACGGCGGACGCTGCGTCATCTTCCCCGAACTGCAGCCCACCACCATCGGCAACCCTATGAAGGTTTCGCAGGGAGTCGCGATGATCGCCGACCACACCAAGGCAAAGATCCTGCCGATACATATCAAGGGCACGGAGCGCACGCCCTTCTCACGCATCCAGCACAAATGCGGGGTGCGATTCTTCTCCGAGGTGACGATAACCGTATTCCCCGTTCAGAATCTCAATATCCCCGAGGGACTGACGGGGTCCAAGCGCAACGCAGCCGCCGGACGAGCGCTGGAGTGCATCATGGACGAGGCCTCCCTCGCGGCGCGCCGGAAACGGAAACCCTTCTGGGACATCCTGCTTGACGCGCGCCGGGAATTCGGCGGCAACGTGCGGATCTTCAGCGACGCCGGAGCCAAACCCGTCACCTATAACGGCTTCATTACGCGCATCCTCCTGATAGAGGAGGCGCTGCGCCGGCAGAACCTTGAGGGAGACAATATCGGCGTGCTGCTGCCGACCTCGCTCGGCGGCGTAATTTCGATGTACGCGCTGCAAAAAATCGACAAGGTGCCGGCGATGCTTAACTTCTCGCTCGGCCCCCGCTCTCTTGTCAACTGCTGCCGTACCGCCCGCATCAGGACGGTCGTTTCGTCGCGCAGGTTTATCGAACTCGGCAAATTGGAGGCGCTCTCACAGGCGATAGAGGAGGCCGGTATCCGCATATTCTGGCTTGAAGACGCGGCACCGCTGATCACGGCCGGCAAAAAACTCTCCGCCGCGCTGCGCACCTTCTTCCTGCGCTCAAACCCCGTAAGCCCCGAGGCGGAAGAAAAACCGGCGGTGATCCTCTTCACCTCCGGCTCGGAGGGAGCGCCCAAGGGCGTGGTCCTCAGTTATAAAAACCTCAACACAAACCACGCGCAGATGTTCACGCGCGTTGACTTCTACCGCTCGGACCGCGTCCTCAACGCGATGCCGATCTTCCACTCCTTCGGGCTCTGCGGCGTATTCATGCCCGTATCGCTGGGTTTCTTTGTCTATCTCTATCCGTCGCCGCTGCACTATAAGACGATCGCCGCCATCTGTTACGACGAACGTATAACGCTGCTTTTCGCCACGGACACCTTCCTCGCCGGCTACGCGAAGGCCGCGAGCGATAACTATGACTTCGCGACGATGCGTCTTCTCGTGCAGGGCGGGGAAAAGCTCAGAACTTCGACCCAGCAGACCTGGTTCGAGCGCTTCAACGTCCGGATCACCGAGGGCTACGGCGTCACCGAGGCCTCGCCGGTCGTCGCGAACAACTACTACGCGCACCATAAGACCGGCACCGTCGGGACGATCGTCGCGGGGTTACAGTACCGCCTCGAACCGGTCGACGGAGTACATGACGGAGGCCGCCTCTGGCTGAAGGGCGACAATATAATGCTCGGTTATTTGAGAATCTCAAACCCCGGCGTCCTGGAGCCGCCCAAGGATGGCTGGTATGACACCGGCGACATCGTTCACATCGACGACGAGGGGTACGTGACTATTCTCGGGCGCGCGAAGCGCTTCGCTAAGATCGGCGGAGAGATGATATCGCTCGCCGCCGTCGAAGAGGCGATCTATGAGATATGGCCCGAGGAACAACACGCCGTCACGATGATGCACGGCGCGAACCGCGAGACCCTGACGGCGGTGACTACAAGAGCCGACATGAAACGCGACGACCTGCGCCAGAAACTTTCCGACCTCGGCATGGCGGAAATCGCGATCCCCAAGAAGCTCATCCACATGGAGACGATCCCCCTGCTCGGCAACGGCAAGACAAGCTATGTCGAACTTGACGAAATGCTCAAGAACATGAGCTCCGAGGAGTAGCGTGGCTCTGATAAAGCAGGATGAAAAACCTGAAATAACTGCGAATTTGCGTGGAGGAATCGGCGAGGCAAGGATATTCGCCTCGCCGATTCCTCCCTCTTGTGGCCCGCTGACGTTTGCCTCCCGTATCGAGCTAGCGCCCGGAGCCAGCATCGGACTGCACCGCCATGATGATGACGAAGAGGTCTACGCCGTCATCTCTGGAGAGGGTGTTTACATTTATGACGGTGACGAATGTCCCGCCCGTGCAGGGGATATTTTTACAACAAAAAAGGGAATGTCCCACGCACTGAAAAACTGCGGCGGCGTGCCGCTCATATTTTTCGCGGTGGTAGCAAAATAATCATATAGTTTTGCCATTCTTTAATTAATATATTTTTATTCCTTATTTTTTCAAGCATATCCGATCTTTTACCGATGGAATTTCTTGCAATTGAACAAAATTTATTTAATTGGTTATTGACACTTTTTCTTATAGTACTATCATTGCATAGATAAATTATTTTTGTACTGGAGGAACTTTTAAAAATGGTAAAGAAATTGGCTCTGGTATTATCTATCGCTCTAATAGCAACGGCTCTGTTTACCTCATCAGGATTTGCTTCTACTACGATCAAGATCGGGCATGTCCTTAATACCGATCACTCCTGGCATAGGAACCTTACCGGGTTTGCAAACGACGTGAAGAAGGAGACTGATGGACGTGTCGTTATCCAGCTCTACCCAAGCGGACAGCTCGGCAATGAGAAGGACATGGTGGAGGGACTCACCTTCGGCACGGTAGACGGCGAACTTATCGGCGGCGGATCTTTCCAGTCGATCGACCCGAAGTTTGGTATCGAGGCTCTTCCATACGCCTGGCCAACACACGAGGCCGCCTATAAGGCATTCGACGGCAAGCTCGGTAAATACCTATTCGATCTCCTCGGCCAGAAAGGTATCGTTGGCCTCGCTTGGTGGGAAAATGGGTTTCGACACATAACGAACAACAAAAAACCCATCGTGAAACCTGAAGACCTCAAGGGACTCAAGATCCGCGTCACCCCAGACAAGATGCGCCTCGACACCTTCAAGCTCCTTGGCGCCGCTCCGATGGCAATAAATTTTGGAGAGCTCTATTCAGCGTTGCAGCAGGGGGTTGTAGACGGACAGGAGAACCCCTACGCGATAATCTACTCCAACGCTTTCAACGAAGTACAGAAATATCTTTCAAAATCGGGGCATATCTGGGGTTCGGCGGTGCTGTGCATAAACAGCGATGTCTGGAACAAGCTATCCGCGAAGGATAAGGAGACCGTTAAAAAGCTCGCGCAGAAATGGTGTGTCGCGCAGCGCAAAGAGACTATAAAGGAAGAGAACGAGTTCCTCGGCAAGCTCAAGGCAAAGGGCATGGAGATCAACGATGTCGATAAAACAGCTTTCCAGAAGGCGGTACAACCGGTATGGAAAAGCTACGAGAGCACCTTCGGCAAAGATTTGATGGATATCGTGCGCGAATACGGAAAATAGACCTATGTCTCAAAAGAATAATGATTTTCTCAAGAGGGCTTATCGCCCTCTTGAGCTTTTACTCATATTGTCGGTGATCGTCGTCTTCACCGTGGTGCTCGTTGAGGTTGTCTCGCGCTATATATTCCACCAGTCGATCGCTTGGGGCGCGGAGGTCTGCCAAACGCTGCTGGTGTGGATGACATTCATCGGCGCGGCAGTGGCGTTGGTGGGCGGTGAGCACATGGAGATCAACGTAGCTATGGATAGGACAAGGTCGCCTATGATAAAAAAAATCCTCCTGCTTCTAGGCAATCTTGCCATACTGCTCTTTCTCGCCTGCGGCATAGCCGGCGGCGTACGCCTCGTACAGAGGACCTGGAGCATGACGACAACAACCTTGCAGATTCCCGCCGGGATACTCTATATGGCTTTTCCTATCGGCTGCTTGCTGATGATGATCGTTATCCTGCGCAATATAGTCCAGCTCTTCGGCAGGGAGGGGTAAAAGATGTTTATCCTCGCCTCGGTACTTATTATCGGCATCCTTATTGCCGTACCAATATCATATTCGATCGCCATTTCAGGAACCCTTTATCTGCTTTTTGAATCAACACTGCCGGTGTTGGTGATCGCCCAGCGCATGGTGGTAGGGTCAGATTCCTTCACACTGCTCGCGATCCCGCTTTTTTTACTCGCCGGCGCGCTGATGGCGGAGGGAGATATTACGCCACGCATCATGCGTTTCGCATCCAGTATGGTCGGACACATTCGCGGCGGTATGGCGATGGTCATGGTCGTCTCCTGCATGTTCTTCGGCGCGATATCCGGTTCCGGCGTGGCTGACGTCGCAGCGATCGGCTCAATAATGCTGCCGGCGATGAAGGAACAAAAATACCGTCCGGCTTTCAGCGCTTCGCTGCTCGGCTGCGGCGGCGCGCTGGCCACGATAATACCCCCAAGCATCGTCATGGTCATCCTCGGCGTTACGATGGGAACTTCGATAGGAAAACTCTTTATCGCAGGTTTCATTCCTGGCATCATGGCGGGAGGTTCGTTGATGGCGATATCATATTACTTCGCCGCCAAGGAAAATTATCCCCGCCTGCCAAAGGCCGACGCGCGCGAAAAGTGGGAGGCCTTTAAGGGCGCCTTCCTGCCAATGGTCACACCGGCGATAATAATCGTTGGCATCCTGCAGGGGATATTCACCGCGACGGAAGCCGGCGGCGTAGCCGCTTTCTACGCTCTGATACTTTCAAAATATGTCTATCATAAACTGTCATGGCGGCGTTTCTTCGAGATATGCCTGGAGGTGGCAAAGACGAGTGCCGTCGTACTCTTCATCATCTCCGCAGCAAGCCTCTTCGGCTGGATACTCACATCGCAGGACATCCCGCAAAAGATAGCGGCTGCCATTCTCAGCATTTCAAACAATTACTGGATGGTGCTGATCTTCTTCAACCTCATGCTTCTGGTGCTGGGCACCTTTATGGAGACAACGGCGATCATCCTCATCGTGATCCCCATCTTCATGCCGATCATGACGCAAATAGGCGTTGACCCCATACACCTCGGCGTGATGGTCTGCCTGAATATGGCGATCGGCGCCAACACGCCGCCGCTTGGAGTGGATCTTATGACGGCCTGCAAGGTCGCGGATATCGCCTACGAAGACTCCTTCCGCTATATATTTTTCTTCCTCACCGCGATGACCATCGTGTTGATATTGATCATCGCCTTTCCCGCGCTGTCGACATGGCTGCCGAACATGGTGGTATCTTCCGGAGCATAACGGTAAACAACAGTAAGGATAACATTTCAAACGGACCGGTATGAAACAATCCGGCCCGTTTTATATTTATTATTGCAATAGATATATTCATTCCAATCTCTATTAAAGTTATTTTTCACTATTTAAAAATAACGTCCTCACTATTGACATACCTCCCTGTCGGTATGTACAATTTTCTAGTCTGTCATCCATATAAACAGGAGGTGAAAGGATGCGAAGAACGAAGGCGGCGGCGCTTGAGACTAGGGCAAAGATTTTGGAGTCGGCACTTGATATTTTCAGTGAAAAGAGCTTCTCAAACACCTCCCTCACCGAGATAGCGGCAAACGTGGGCCTGACTAAGGGCGCGCTCTACTGGCATTTCAGGAATAAGAACGATCTGCTGCTGCAGCTCATGGAAGAGATCTGCAATCACGCGGGAGATGAGGTAAAAAAGCTCTTCAACACCCCCGATTCGGCCGGTAAGCTACGGAAGTATTACAAAAATTCCCTGGCCGTTCTGTTGGAAAACGACCGCAATAAGAAGATCCACAAGATCATGACAAAGAGGGACGAGTGGCCGGAAGATATCCAGCAGAGCGTACAGCGAATCATAAAGGATTCGATCAAGCGGGAAAGGCTCATGGTGGAAAAATTCATCAGCAAGGGACAGGAGGAGGGCCGTTTCCGGAAAGATATCTCGTCGGTGGTGGTAGCGGTGCTCATCAGCTCCATCTTCCACGGACTATGTGTGATGCAGCTTTCAGGCCTGTTGCCGGAAGAATTTCCGCAATATACCGATATACTATTTGATGCCTTTGCGAAAGAATTAAACGCAAAATAATAATAAAATCGCTATAATTAGCCCTGTCTTTCAGGTCAGCACTAATCGAAAGGATTTTTAAGAAAGAGAAGGTGCATATAGAAAATGCAAAACTCGGAAGAAAAGAGGAATATTGAGTTGAACAGCAAACAAAAATCAGGCTGGATCAAAATAGCGGTCATCATTGTAGTGATCGCAGCGGCCTTTTATGGCTATAAGGCATGGAACGGTGAGAAAAGGGTGCAGCCGCAGGCAACGCAGGCATCGGAGCCGCTCGTCATCGTAAAACCCGTGGAGAAGGCCGACTCCTCGTCGCAGCCCTCCGAGTATGTGGGGCGCGTCGAAGCGATCCAGTCCGTTCAGGTAAAGCCACAGATTTCGGGTGAAATAGCGAAGGTATGTTTCAAAGAGGGTTCTATCGTGAAGGCGGGACAGCTGCTCTTTCAGATAGACCCCGCCCAGTACCAGGCTACCGTCGCGCTGCGTAAGGCAGAGCTGGAACAGGCCAACGCCAACCTTGACGCCGCAGAGAAATATTACGCTCGCGTCCAGGCGGCGGAGACCCGCGCTGTTTCGGCGGCGGAGCGCGATACGGCGGAGAGCAACGTGCTGCAGGGACGCGCGGCCGTCTCCCAGGCAAAGGCCAACCTTCGCCTCGCGGAGATAAACCTCGGCTATACGCGCATAACCTCCCCGATAACCGGTAAGATCGGCATCGCCAAACTTACCAAGGGCAACTACGTGACCCCCGCGAGCGGCGCGCTGGCCACGATCGTCCAGATGAACCCCGTGCGCGTCTCCTATTCGCTGCCTGACAGAGATTATCTCGACCAGCTCGAACTCTTCAAGAAAGAGGGCTCCGTATATAAGACTAAGCTGATACTCAGCAACGGCACCGAGCTCGACGTCCCCGGACAGCGCGACTTTGAGGACAACACCGTGGACCAGATGACGGGAACTGTCATGATGCGCCTGCGCTTTACAAACGACGGCGGCATGCTCATCCCCGGAGAGATGGTGCGTGTATTCACGCAGCCGGTCAAGAGCCATATCGTCAACGTTATTCCCCAGACTGCCGTTATGGCGGATGAAGAGGGAGACTACGTGTACGTGGTGGAGGCCGACAACACGGCCCATATCGTCAGGGTCAAACTCGGACGTGAGATGGGTTCGCTGCGCGAAGTCACTAGCGGCCTTAAAGACGGACAAAATGTGGTAACCGCCGGACTGCAGAACCTGCGCCCCGGCATGAAGGTAAGGATCGACACCTCAGCGTCGGCCAACGTCTACGACTCCAACAGCGCGCTTGACGCCACATCCGGAGCGGAAATCGTGACCTCGGGCGACAGCGGCGCTGCGAAAGAGGCAAAATAGATAATGTTCTCTAAATTTTTCATTGAACGCCCGCGCTTCGCAATGGTCGTCTGCATTGTGTTGGCGCTTGCAGGCGTAATATCGATCTTCTCGCTCCCGATCTCGCAGTATCCGGAGGTCGCGCCGCCGCAGATACGCATCTCCACAACCTACCGCGGAGCAGACGCGGAGACTATAGCCAACACCCTTGCCGTGCCTCTGGAAGAGCAGGTAAACGGCGTCGACGGCATGATCTACATGAACTCCACGTCGAACAACAACGGTGAATATTCGCTTTACGTCACCTTTGCGAC
Source organism: Cloacibacillus sp. (assembly GCF_020860125.1). Lineage (NCBI taxonomy): Bacteria > Thermotogati > Synergistota > Synergistia > Synergistales > Synergistaceae > Cloacibacillus > Cloacibacillus sp. The sequence goes on from NZ_JAJBUX010000115.1 coordinate 20,522, forward strand.
GGGAACGGACCCTGACATGGCGCTCGCACGCGTGCAGAACCGTGTCTCCCAGGTCACGCCTCAACTGCCCTCCGAGGTCGTAGAACAGGGTATCACGGTCGAGACGTCGTTCTCCGATACCCTCGGCTTCCTCGGACTGACATCTCCCAACGGCACGCACGGAGACCTTGAACTGATGAACTACGCCTACAGCAATGTTAGAAATACGCTGAAGCGTGTCCCCGGCATGGGTGACGTCCAGGTATTCGGCGCCAAATACAGCATACGCATTTGGCTTGATCCCGCCCGCGTGGCTTCGCTTGGACTTTCGATAAACGACGTGGCGGCGGCGATCCAGAGCCAGAACAAACAGGCGTCTATAGGTTCCATCGGCGCGACCCCGGGCAGCGATATAAACAGCCCGCTCGTCTATTCACTGCAGACCAGGGGACGCCTTTCGGATGTCAAAGACTTTGAAAATATAATCATACGTACAACGGCACAGGGTGGCCTGGTAAAGCTGCGCGATATCTCCCGCATAGAGCTCGGCGCGGAAAGCTATAACACAAGCGCGAACCTGAACGGCGCGCCCGCCGCGATGATCGCGATGTCACAGGCGGCGGGTTCAAACGCGCTGGACGTCATGTCCGGAGCAAGGGCTGCGATAGAGCAGCTGTCAGCCAACCTGCCGCATGATATGAAGCTTGACGTGCAGTACGACTCAACCAAATACGTCAGAGAGACGATAAAAGAGATACTGATGACGCTGATCCTGACCTTCTCCCTCGTCGTCGGCGTCTGTTACCTCTTCCTTCAGGAATGGCGCACCACGCTCGTGCCTGTCGCGGCGATCCCGGTCTCGCTTCTCGCCACCTTCGCGGCGCTGCTGGGAATGGGATACAGCATCAATATCCTCTCTCTCTTCGGACTTGTGCTCGTCATCGGAACGGTCGTCGACGACGCCATCGTCGTCGTCGAACGAGTACAGTTTGTCATGGAGCGAGACAAGTGCGACCCAAAAACCGCGACGATACAGGCTATGAAAGACGTTACCGGGCCAATGGCCGCGACAACGCTGGTATTCCTCGCGATTTTCGTCCCCGTCGGCTTTATGACGGGAATCACGGGACAGATATACAAACAGTTCGCCGTAACTATCGGCTTCTCCGTCTGCTTCTCGCTGATAGTCGCCCTCACCCTGTCGCCCGCCATGTGCGCCCATATGCTGCGTGAGACAAAGCCTGCCGAACGCGGCCCGCTCAAATGGTTCAACACTACACTGACACGCGCGACACGCGGATATGTCGGCGGCGCGGTTTGGATCACAAGACGTACCGTCGTCGCGCTTGTTATGCTGGCCGTCATCATCGCCGCCTGCTGGACGATAATCAAGATTTCGCCGCAGGCGTTCATACCTGACGAAGACCAGGGCGTCGTCTTTGCCACGGTACAGCTCCCGGAGGGCGCCACAAGACCGCGAACGGAGCAGGTAGTAGAACCGATGGTCGCGGAAATCGCAAAGATCCCCGGTGTGGATGCGACAATAAACATTTACGGTTATAACATCATGGGCGGCTATGGGGAAAATGTCGCCTCCATGATCTTCCCTCTCAAACCGTGGGGCGAGCGTAAGACTAAAGAGACACAGCAGTCAGCAATCGTCACCAAGGTCGCGGCGATCGCGGCAAAATATCCGCAGGCGCAGACCAACGTATTCACGCCGCCGGCGATCCAGGGACTGGGCATGGCTTCCGGTATCGACATGAGGCTCCAGTCAATGGTGGAAAACGACCCCGCCAAGCTGGCGGAGGTCATGAGGGCCGTGCTCGTGGAGCTGAACCAGTCGCCGGAAATCCTTTACGCCTTCAGCTCATTTACGGCGAACACGCCGCACCTCTATCTGGACATCGACCGCGAAAAGGCCGAGCTCATGAACGTACAGGTTGGGACGATATTCTCCACGCTGCAGACCTACTTCGGCTCCACCTATATCAACGATATAAACATGGGCACTCAGGTCAACCGCGTTATGGTACAGTCCGACTGGAATTACAGAAACAGCATCGAACGTATCGGCGGGATATTCATCAACAACGCGAACGGAGAACAGGTGCCGCTGCAGAGCCTGATGACGGTGCGCAAGATACTCGCGCCGCGCTCCCTCAGCCGCTATAACCTGTTCCCCTCCGCGGCGATCACCATCGTCATGAAGCAGGGATTCTCTACCGGACAGGGCATCGAGCGTATAAACGAAATATCGAAAAAGGTGCTCCCCGAGGGCTACTCCTACGAATGGTCAGGGATGACCTATCAGGAGCAGCATTCGCAGGGAGGCATAATGATGGTCCTTGTCATCGCGCTGATCTTCGCCTACCTCTTCCTCGTCGCCCAGTATGAGAGCTGGTCCACGCCGGTTCCGGTCATCCTTTCGCTGCCGGTAGCTATGTTCGGCGCCCTTGGAGGATTCAGGCTGATGGGTCTGCCTATTTCAATATACGGACAGCTCGGCATCCTCCTCCTCGTCGGACTTGCCGCGAAGAACGCGATCCTCATCGTTGAATTTGCCAAAGAACAGCGCGAGGACCACGGCCTGCCATTGATACAGGCGGCGGCCACCGCGGCGAGCGAACGTTTCCGCGCCGTTCTCATGACAGCCTTTACCTGCGTCCTCGGCGTGCTTCCGATGCTTTTCGCCTCGGGCGCCGGCGCCGCCAGCCGCAAAGCCGTCGGTTCGACGCTCTTCTTCGGAATGAGCGCGGCTACTATTTTCGGCGTGTTCCTGATCCCGGCGCTCTTCGTAATCTTCCAGGGCGCACGCGAGAAGGTAAAAGGAAGCTTCAAACAACATAAGATACAGAAGGAAAAAGAGTAGGAGGCGCGTGATGATAAAAAAACTTACACTATGCACGATATCCGCGCTGATAATGCTGACGGCCGGCGCCGCCTTCGCGGCGAAGGCCGAGCCGAAGCCCTCTTCCGCGGTAAACACATCTGCTGATCTGTCGGCTGAGGCGGCCTCGCGCGACATACAGATCAAAAACGGCGAATGGACGATGCTGGCGCAGCTCTACCCCGTTCCCGCCGTCTCCGACGATATCTCCCAGGCGCTCACCCCCGAGCACCTCGCGAGCTGGTGGAACGTCTTCAACGACCCGATGATGACGGAGCTCATTCTCAAGTCGCTCGAGAGCAACCGCGACCTCGCGGCGGCGCGCGCCAGGGTGACCGAGGCACGCGCCTCGCTCGGGATCAGCCAGGCGAATCTGCTGCCCTGGCTGGATTCCACGAATTTCTGGAACAACGAACGCACTCCCGTACAGGCCGGAGGCAGCGGCAGCGGCACTAATCTCTACAAGCTCGGCATAGACGCCTCGTGGGAAATAGACGTATTCGGCGGGCAGCGCGCAAGTGTCAGGGCGCAGAGAGCGACGCTCGAGGCCCAGTACGCGGCGCTGTACTCCACCTGGACGAGCCTCGCCTCAGAGGTGGCGATGAACTACATCTCGCTGCGCACCCTTCAGGAGCGCCTGGCGATCGCGCAGTATAACCTAAGCCTCCAGCAGGACACCGTCGACATCCAGCAGTCAAAGGTCGACTCCGGGCTCTCCGACTCGCTCGCGCTGAAACAGGCGCAGTACACGATGGAACAGACGCGTGCCAGCATTCCCAGCGTTGAGTCCTCGATAGAGCAGACGATGAACGCGCTCGCGATACTCGTGGGCGAGGTTCCCGGAACGCTGGAGGAAAAACTTGCGGCAAAGCAGCCGATACCCAAGCTCTCCGGTACGGAGTTCATCGGCATACCGGCGAACGCCGTCCGTCAGCGTCCCGACATCCGTCAGGCCGAACGGCAGCTTGTGGCTCAGCTTGCGCGCAAAAAATCGGCGCAGGCAGACCTCTGGCCCAAGTTCTACCTTACGGGATCGATCGGCACCGAGGCTGGCAACTGGGGTAGCCTCTTCTCCGGCCCCGCAAAGCTGTACAGCTTCCTGCCGAAGATAAGCTGGCCGATCTTCCATGCCGGCGCGATACGCAATAACATCAAGGTGCAGGGAGCGAAGGCCGAACAGCTGCTCGCGGCTTACGAACAGACGGTACTGACCGCTGTCGGTGAAGTACGTGATTCACTCTCCGCGAACGTGAAGGAATACGAGCGCAACGAGTCCCTTAAACGCGGCGTGGAGGCCGCTCAGACGGCACTTGACATCGCGAATGATAAATACGCCAACGGCCTCGTTGACTTCACCAATGTCATCAACGCCCAGCGCTCATTGACGGGCCTCTCGGAGGAATACGTCATCAGCCAGGGACAGATATCAACAAACGCCGTGGCGCTCTTTAAGGCACTCGGCGGCGGCTGGCAGCCGATGGAAGAGGCCGAAAAGGCGCTCGCCGAAGCGGCCGCAAAACAGGCAAAGAAATAACAGCGGCAAAACAGCCGCAAGACATCAAAAGAGGCCTTCTCTTATGAGAGGGCCTCTTTCATTCATTATCGCCGTATCAAAAATTTAGAGGTCGTATTCCTTCGGCGGGTTGCCGGAAAAATCGGCGATCACCGCGTGCGCGTCCGCAAGATAAAAAACTTCAAATATGGGATTATCCGCGCTCTGGTACAGCCCCTTTATCAGGGGATAGGCCATGCAGCCCTCTTTGACCTCCATATTGTTCACAAACACGGCCCTGCCCGCGATACGCAGCCAAGCATAGTCGGGGCTGGAAACGCTCACCTCGACATAGGGATTGGCCGTCATCTCTTTATAGACCTCTTTGGTGCTGTTGGTGCAGAACCAAAGCTTACCCTCACGCTCAAAACAGAACATAAAGGGGCGGCACTTCCCTTTGCCGTCAAGACCGACCGTCGCCAGATACTGCACAGGATTTTTACTCAAAAATTTAACAACTTCGTTCATTGTAATTTCCTCCCTCAATTTCTTTTATTAAGCAATGGATTGCTCTTACTTATCAATAGACTTATAATAGAAATCTAAGGATATAATGTAAAGTAAGCACTATTTTGTGCTATAGTTACCATAATGATACTAATGGAGGAGACAACCGTGCTGATAAAAGACCTGCCCCCCTGTCCCGTAGAGACAACCCTGACACTGATAGGAGATAAATGGAAGGTGCTCATCCTGCGCGACCTGATGCCGGGGACCAAACGCTTCGGCGAGCTAAAAAAATCCATCGGCAGCGTCACACAGAAGGTGCTCACGCAGCAACTGCGCGCGATGGAGGAGAGCGGCCTGCTGACCCGCAAGGTCTACGCCGAGGTCCCGCCGCGCGTCGAATACACCCTCACCGAGACCGGCTACAGCTTAAAACCGATCCTCGACGCCATGTGGGGCTGGGGAGAGCGTTATAAAGAGACGCTGGGAGAAGACCCGGCGGAACAGATGGCTGACGGAACGGCAATTTGCCAAACTCTGGGGGAGAAACTTTCATGAAAGACGGCTTTATAAAGATCGCCGCGGTCTCGCCGGATATGCGCGTTGCGGACTGCGTTTATAACGCGGAAAAGATCGCCGAAGCGATGTCGCATGCGGCGAAAGATGGAGCGCATCTGCTCGTATTGCCGGAGCTTTGCCTCACCGGCTATACCTGCGGCGACCTCTTTCTGCAGCGGACGCTGACGGATGGCGCTGAGGCGGCGCTCGCAAAAATACTTAGTGACACTAAAAAACTCCCCGTTGCCGCGCTTATCGGACTACCGGCGGTACGCGAGGGGAAATTATACAACTGCGCCGCCGTCATTTATAGAGGGAAACTGCTCGGCGTCGTACCCAAGAAAAACCTCCCAAACTACGGGGAATTTTACGAAAAGAGGTGGTTCTGCTCCGCGCCGGAGGAGAACGCCGGTATACGTCTTTGCGGCGGCAACGCGCCCTTCGGGACAAAGCTGATCTTCCAATGCGCGTCAATGGACGGCTTCCGCTTCGCCGCCGAGATCTGTGAGGACCTCTGGGTGCCGGAGCCGCCCTCCGTCTCCCACGCGCTTGCGGGAGCTCTCATCATCGCGAACCTTTCGGCGAGCGACGAGACCATCGGCAAGGCGGAGTACCGCCGCTCGCTTGCGGAGGGGCAGTCCTCGCGGCTCGTCTGCGCCTACGTCTATGCCGACGCCGGCTGCGGCGAATCGACGACCGATATGGTATTCGGCGGCCATAACCTCATCGCGGAAAACGGCCGCCTGCTCGCGGAGTGCGCCCCCTTTTCCACCGGTCGCTGCTCCGCCGTCGTCGATCTGCAGTTGCTATCGCAGGAACGCAGGCGGCTCACGACATATCCGGAGAGCCGCGCAGCGGGCTACGAGACCGTTACCTTTGAAATGGAAACCGCCGATACGGACATCGCCGAACGCGAGATCGCGAGACAGCCCTTCGTCCCCGAGGACGGAGCCGAACGCGGCAGGCGCGCGGAGATGATCCTCACGATGCAGGCGCACGGCCTGAAAAAGCGGCTGGAACATTCACACGCAAAACACGCCGTCATCGGGATATCGGGCGGTCTGGACTCCTGCCTGGCGCTGCTCGTCGCCGTCAGGGCGATGGATCTTGCCGGACGCCCCAGAGGCGACGTCCTTGCCGTGACGATGCCCTGCTTCGGTACGACTGCGCGCACAAAAGGGAACGCCGCGCTGCTCTGCGAGTCGCTGGGGGTGGAATTCCGCTCCGTCGACATCACCGAGGCTGTGAGGCTTCACTTCCGCGATATCGGACAGGATGAAAACGACCACGACGTCACATTTGAAAACGCCCAGGCGCGGGAGCGCACGCAGATACTGATGGACATCGCCAACAAACATGGCGGCCTCGTTGTGGGTACCGGCGACCTCTCGGAGCTGGCGCTCGGCTGGGCCACCTATAACGGTGATCAGATGTCGATGTACGGCGTCAACGCCTCCGTACCCAAAACCCTCGTACGCCACATCGTGCATTATGCCGCGGACCGGACGGAGAACGAACCGCTGCACCGCGCGCTGCTTGATATCCTCGACACCCCCGTAAGCCCGGAGCTGCTGCCGGCGGAGGGTGGAAAGATCTCGCAAAAAACGGAGGACATTGTCGGCCCCTACGAGCTGCACGACTTTTTCCTCTACTATGCGGTCCGCTGCGGCTTCGCGCCGCGCAAGGTCCGCCGCCTGGCGGAGACATCTTTCTCCGGCATCTACGACGGCGAAACGATCGACAAAAGGCTGAAAAACTTTTATCGCCGCTTCTTCGCGCAGCAGTTTAAGCGTTCCTGTATGCCCGACGGTCCGAAGATCGGCTCCGTAACGCTCTCCCCGCGTGGAGACTGGCGCATGCCCTCGGACGCGGCGGCGGAGCTGTGGCTGGCGGAGCTGGAATAAGGGAGGCCCATGTCTTGAAGATTACAATGCTGGGAACTGGCAACGCCCTCGTAACAGAATGCTACAACACCTGTTTCGTCCTCAGCGAGGGAGACCGTCATTTTTTAGTGGACGGCGGCGGCGGGAATACCGTCCTACGACAGCTGAAAAGGGCCGGAATCGATTGGAAGAGTATAAAAGATATTTTCGTAACGCATGGATACGTCGACCACCTGCTTGGCATCATCTGGATGGTGCGCATGATCTGCCAGTATATGAGACAGGGAGAATATGAGGGCGAGGCGAATATCTATGCCCATGAGGAGCTGATCTCGCTCCTAAACGGAACGGCGCACGCGCTGCTGCCGGAAAAGGATACCCGTTTCATCGGCCGCAGGCTGCACCTGATTCCCATCGCCGACGGCGGGGAGCGGCAGGTAATCGGGCGAAAGACTGTATTTTTCGACATCCATTCCGCCAAGGCGAAGCAGTTTGGCTTTACCGTCAGCCTGGGGAACGGAGAAAGACTCACCTGCTGCGGCGACGAGCCTTACAGCGAATATGAGCGTTCCTACGCCGAAAAGAGCAAGTGGCTCCTGCACGAGGCCTTTTGCCTGCACGCGCAGGCTGATATATTCCATCCCTATGAAAAAAGCCATTCCACCGTAAAGGACGCCGCAATCACCGCCGAAAGGCTGGGGGTAAAAAATCTGCTCCTCTACCACACAGAGGACAAAAATATCGCGGACCGCAAATCGCTATACCTGGCTGAGGGGCGCAAATATTTTAACGGAAATATCTTCGTGCCAAACGATCTGGAGACCATCGAGCTATAGCCGCGCGCAAAGCGGTCCTTCATAATTTATATAAAGAGAGAGCCGGAGCCCAGAAAACGAGCTCCGGCTTTGAATTTTAGAGTAACGGTACCGGTTATACGGCCCGTTAGACCGCCTTACTGCTTCTTCAGCACCTCGTCCGGCACAAGAAGGTCGAGACGTTTTTCCGAAATGTTGATGGATATTTCGTCGCCCTCTTCGACAAAGTCAATGGAACCGCCATCTCGGGCGAGACATATCATATTAGCACATTATTCATCATATTAATGTACACATAAAAAACAAAATTATATGCAATTATTAACATACCATTTGCTATTATAATCACTATCAAAGATATTTATATACCATAGATAGTTTATTAAATAACCTGTAAATTAAATATATATTATTATATTAAACAAAAACCACGCTATACAGCATCATAAATAACGTCATTTAAATAATCTCCTCCGATTCCATAAATTAACAAAAATGGACACACCATTGACTTATATGTATCCATATGCTAGATTTAATTTCATAAATTGGATACATAAATTACAAGAGGTGTTAGCTATGGTTAAGATGAAAAAGGCGTTGTTAATGGGTTTTGGCCTTCAGGGACGCGGTGCCTTATATGATCTGCTAAAATATGGCAACTTTAATGAGATCCGTGTATTCGATAACCGAAGTGATCTGGAAGATGCTCTTTCCGACTTTAAGGCGGAGACAACAGAGATAATTCCTATCAAAGGATCAGTATCCAACAGAGAGCTGCTGGAATCATCCATGTCTGGCGTTGACGTCGCGATATGCCTCCTTCCCAGAGATTTTGCGCTCCCCATGGCAGAATTAGCCGTTGAAATGGGCATAAATTATACATGCGCCTCATACATGGGTAGTTTTTGCAGCGACAACGAGTCCAGGGAGCGCCAGGTACGGCGTTTGGAAAAACTTGCTTCTGAGGCGAAAAGAAAAAACGTCACAGTATTAACACAATGCGGACTGGATCCTGGACTTGACCTCTTACTGGCAGGGGAAGCAGTCAGACAGTTTGACAAGGTGACCGACTTTATCTCCTACGGCGCAGGTTTCCCAGATTTGGCTGCGGCGGATAATCCGTTGAGCTACAAATTTACATGGACAGTAGAGGGTGTTATGCGGTCATATTACCGCCCGGCAAGAATAATTAAGGACGGGATGGTATTGGACATACAGCCTAACGAGGTTTTTTATAATAAAAACACGCACGAGCTCTCCATCGAAGAACTTGGAGGTACGCTTGAATGTTTCCCCAATGGGGATTCCATAACCTTGGCTGATGAGTTGGGAATAAGAAATGACGTTCATTCCATGGGAAGGTATGTATGTCGTTGGAAGGGACACTGTGATTTTTGGAGGGTCTTCGCAAATTGCGGCTTTCTAAAGGATGAAAAAGTAAACGTGCGTGGAATATCTGTTGATAGAATCCCATTTATTGCGGCAGTACTTTCATCAGAACCTCAATTTTTCTACGGAGAGCACGAACAGGACGTCACCCTGACATGGGTTGATGTTACCGGACTGAGAGACGGGAGAAAATTCCGAGAAATATACCAAATTATAGATAAAAAAGATTTGGAAAGCGGTTTCACCTCTATGACAAGAACTGTAGGATTTGTCGTGAGCATGGGAGCAATGATGATACTCAATGGAGATCTTTCGAAGGGAGGGATTTTCTCGCCAGTGGAAATGCCATATGAAAAAACAGCTAAAGAACTGAAAAAACGCGGCATTTTTATCACTCACATTAGTACTGAGGTTTAAGAACAATAACTATGAGAAAAGAGGGGAATGAACGTAATGGAAAACTTTGGGTTTTTGTCAATACTGCCTCCAGCACTTGCAATAATATTAGCGGTCATAACAAAAAATGTTTTAGTTTCACTTTTCAGCAGTATTTTTTTAGGTGCCGTGATTCTCTTTAACGGAAACGTTTTTTACGCCGTCCCCGCACTTTTCCGTGATTTTCTGTTCAAACAGGCAGCCGATGGATACAACGCCAGCGTTATCGTACTGGTATTTTTTATCGGCGGGATGGTTATGCTCGTAACAAGTTCCGGCGGAGCCGAGGCTCTGGCTGTGACAGCAACCAGGCGCATAAACAGCAGAAAGAAGGCAATGTTGAGCGCGTGGATGTTAGGGTTACTGATATGGTTTTCTGATTTTGCAAACGGAATGTTGGTGGGACCCATTTTTCAGCCAATTACCGACAGATTAAAAATAAGCCATGAAAAGCTGGCTTGGATCGTCGATTCTACCTCAGCCCCAGTGTGCATGCTTGTTCCAATATCAGGATTCGGTATATTCGCGATGAGCTGCATAGAAAAGGAATTTACCGCCTACAACGTCAACATGCCTGTATGGGATGCCTTTTTACAGACGATACCTCTGCAATTTTATTGTATTGGCGCACTCGTCATGATTCCATTGATAGCATGTATCGGACTCGATTTCGGTCCAATGGCAAAGGCGGAAGAGCGTGTACTCACATCAGGAAAACTTCACTGGGATCACGCGCAGCCTATGGGACTTGGAGAACCTCCTATTCTCTCAAATGACGCTAAACCAAGAATATCTCTCGTCATATATCCTATCATAGCAGTATTTGTCATATTCTTTGCAATACTTATCGCAAATGGTTTTCCGTACGAGAAAATCGTTGGCGTTAATATCAGGACAGGACTGACCACAGGATATTTTGTTGGAGGCATGATCTGTTTTGGATTAATGATTCTCTACAAAATCCGTAATTTTAAGGAAACTTTCAACATCTATCTTGATGGAATGAAAAACAATCTCTTCCTCGTTATGACGCTGCTCTTCGCATGGTCACTCAGTTCCGTATGTAAGCAGCTTGGTACAGCTCAATATATCGTACACATTGTTCAAGGTAATTTACCCGTTTATTTCGTAGCGCCAATATTCTTTGTAGTCGGCGCGATAATAAGTTTCGCGACAGGGACTTCTTATGGCACATTCGCAATCCTTATTCCAATCGCGATACCTATGTCAATAAGCCTCGGCGCGCCTATGATCGCAACGTTAGCCGCCGTTTTCAGCGGTGGTATTTTTGGTGATCACTGTTCTCCTATCTCCGATACTACACTGCTGGCATCAATGGGAGCTGCATGTGACCATATTGAGCATGTAAAGACACAGCTGCCATACGCGATTATGGTCGGAGTTGTAACGTTCGCCGGATATATGTTGTCATACTGGGTCAACAGTCCAATAGTACTGGCACTGTCCGCCGTAGTCGGAGTTTGCGCGATAACGCTTATATTCAGTAAAATACATGGCGTCAATGTATCTGGTAAAATATAAGGTCATTCGTTTTTAAGTTACTATTCAGGCAGGGGCTGTACCCTGTCTGATTTTTTGTCTTTATAAATCGTCTATTTCGTAAATTTAATTATGTTTTGTTTTATTTGCTATGATATTATGTAGAATACGCAAGAGGTCAGATTTTAAGGAGGAACATTTATTGAAAGAAACAAATAATACTCAGCATACCGCTGAGGAACGGGCGACAAAGGCCATAGTACAACTGATCATTGACCATAAATATCTGCCCGGCGAAAAACTCCTGGAAGTTGACCTTGCTCAGGAGCTGGGAATGAGCAGAACTCCCATAAGAAGTGCGCTTAGAAAACTGGCTGCCGAAGGTTTTCTGGATATGCAGGCAAACAGAGGATGCCTTGTGCCATTTTTAACGCTGGATGATATGGAACGCCTCTTCAATTTCAGAGCGGAATTGGAAGGCTTCGCATCCTTTGAGGCGGCTAAAAATATTACAGAACCTCAAATAGAGGAATTAAAGGCATTAATTGAAATGGAAAAAAACCTTTACCCTCAAGCTGACGCTCTAAACTACAATAAGATTAATGAAAAAATCCATAAATGTATAATTACCGCCTCACAAAACGACTACCTGATAAGATCTTTCAGATCGGTGTTTCTCAGGTCCGAGCTCTATATTTTCTACTATGACCGTTTCTGCCGGGAAAAAAAGCCCAAAACCGAGTATCTTGACGCACCACAGTCACATCACTCAATAAAAGACCACGAAAAACTTCTCAGAGCTATGATTGAAAATGAGCCGGAGGTGGCTAAAATCATCGCCGTCCGTCATGTGCTAGCAACAGCGGAACAGCTCAGAAAAGCATTTTTTATTATGGGACCTAAAATTTTCGATTCTTAAATGCAATAGAGCTTATGTACATAACATGAGGCCGGACTTTGCATAAGCACTGCAAAAAGTCCGGCCTCTCAAGTATCTACAAAATTTTACTGCTTCTTCAGCACGCCGCCCTCGACTCCGCTTGTGGCGAAGGCGCGGTAGCGGTTCAGGAAGGGGCTGTCGACCTCCTGGACGTGGGGAACGAACTTCTTGCGGCGTTCTTCCAGCACCTCGTCCGGCACGAGAAGGTCGAGACGTTTTTCCGGAATGTTGATGGATATTTCGTCACCCTCCTCGACAAGGCCGATAGGACCGCCAACCGCCGCCTCGGGCGAGACGTGGCCGATGGCCGCGCCGCGCGTCGCACCGGAGAATCTGCCGTCGGTGATAAGCGCTACGGTGCCGCCCTTGCCCTGGCCCATGATCGCCGAGGTGGGGGCAAGCATCTCGCGCATGCCGGGACCGCCCTTCGGCCCCTCGTAGCGGATGACGACGACATCGCCGTCGTTTATCTTGTTCGCCATGATTGCGGCGCTCGCCTCTTCCTCACAGTCAAAGACGTGCGCCGGTCCTCTGTGGACAAGCATTTCCGGAGCCACCGCCGCCTGTTTGACGATTGCGCCGAGCGGCGCGAGGGTACCCTTCATGAAGGCGAGGCCGCCCTCTTTATGGTGCGGATTCTCAATGGGACGAATAACTTCCGCGTCGACGACCTTGGCGCCGGCGACATTTTCCGCCGTCGTGGCGCCGGTGACGGTGATAGTTTCACCGTTTATGAGGCCGGCCTCAAGCAGCTGTTCCATCAAAGCCTGTACGCCGCCCGCGCGCCAGAGGTCCTCAATATGATGCGCGCCGCCGGGGCTCATCGAGCAAAGATGCGGCACCTTCGCGCCGACCTCATTGAATATCTCCAGGGGCAGCTCAAGCCCAGCCGCCCAGGCGATCGCGGGCAGATGGAGCGAGGTGTTCGTCGAACCGCCAAGCGCAAGGTCCACCGCGACGGCGTTTTTAAAGGCCTCTATCGTGAGGATGTCGCGCGGACGGATATTTTTTTCCACAAGGCTCATGACCGCGCGTCCGGCATCCTTAGCGAGACGGATACGCCCCGCGTGTACGGCGGGGATGGTGCCGTTCCCGGGCAGGCCGAGGCCGAGCACCTCCATCATGCAGTTCATCGTATTGGCGGTGAACATGCCGGAGCAGGAACCGCAGCCGGGGCAGGCGTTGTCCTCTATATCCTGAAGCGCCGCGTCGTCGATCTTTCCCGCGCCGCGCTGTCCGACACCCTCAAAGACGCTGTTAAGGTCAAGGGTACGGCCGTTGTGCTGTCCAGCCATCATCGGCCCGCCGGAGATCACTATCGCGGGCAGATTGAGCTCCGCCGCCGCCATCGCCATTCCTGGGATGATCTTGTCACAGTTCGGTACCAGCACGAGGCCGTCGAGCGCGTGGGCGCGCGTCATGACTTCGACCGAGTCCATGATCAGTTCGCGGCTAGGCAGCGAGAATTTCATTCCCTCATGGTTCATCGCGATGCCGTCGCAGACGCCAATAACGGGGAATTCTATCGGCAGGCCACCGGCGGCGTAGATGCCGGCCTTGACGGCCTCCGTTATCGTGCGCAGATGCACGTGGCCGGGGATGACGGCGTTATAGGCGTTCGCCACGCCAATCCACGGGCGTTCTATCTCCCAGTCGGTGTAGCCGGCCGCCTTCAGCAATGAACGGTGGGGGCTCCGAAGGTATCCTTTTTTAGCTTTATCGCTGTTCAATTTATCGTTCACTTCCTATCCTGTGACCATGTTGTCTAATGAGTTTCCGGGATACACCATCGGCATTATCAGGGCTCCCTGCGGTATCCTGATGTCGATCAGCGCGGGGCCGGGTTCGGCAAGTACCTTTTCGAGCGTCGGACGCAGCTCTTCGGGACGCGAGGCGGCATATCCGGGAACGCCCATCGCCTCGGACAGTTTGACAAAGTCAGGAGTGCGGTTATATATCGTGTTGGAGTAGCGGTGATCATAGAAGAACTGCTGCCACTGCCGCACGTTGCCAAGACAGGCGTTGTTAAGCAGGATCACCTTCACGGGGATGTCGTAGCGCGCGCAGGTGTCGAGCTCCTGAATGTTCATCATAAGGCTGCCGTCGCCCGCGATGCAGCAGACGGTCTGTCCGGGGCAGGCATAGGCGGCACCCATCGCCGCGGGGAACCCGAAGCCCATGGTACCAAGGCCGCCGGAGCTGAGGAAACGGCGCGGAGCCTCGACATGGAGGTGCTGCGCGGCCCACATCTGGTTCTGACCCACTTCAGTGGTGACGACGGCTTCGCCCTTCGTCAGTTCATGAAGCGTCTCCAGCACCTGCCAGGGTGCGATCTCGCCGCTGTATTCATGGCGCGGCATCGGCTCTTTCGTACGTATCTCCGAGAGAGTCTTGTTCCATTCGCTGTGATCGGCGATCTTTTTCTTCATCGCCTTGGAGAGGGCCTCGATAACGCGGGAGGCGTCGCCGACAAGCCAGACGTCGGTCTCTATCGCCTTGTCAATCTCCGCCGCGTCCAGATCGATATGGATGATCTTCGCGTCGGCGGCGAAGCGCTGGCGGTTTCCAGTCGTGCGGTCGCTGAAGCGCGAACCGATGGCGATGATGACGTCCGCCCCCATCAGCGCGCGGTTCGCCACGGGGTGTCCGTGCATACCGGCCATGCCGAGCGAAAGGCCGCTCGGATGAGACTCGGGGAAGGCGCCCTTGCCAAGCAGCGTTGTAGTGACCGGTATTTCGTATTTGAGCGCGAAGCCGGTAAGCAGCTCGGAGGCTCCGGAGCGGATGACGCCGCCGCCCGCGAAGATCACGGGGCGCTCGGCGTGCTCGATCAGCGAGACTGCCGCTTCAAGCTGCCTGACATCGTACAGGTTTTCGGGATGATAGCCCAGAAAGTCGAGCTGCGTCGAATATTTATAATCTCCCATGCCCTTCTGGACGTCGGCCGGCACGTCTACAAGAACCGGTCCCGGACGCCCTGTGGAGGCGATGTAAAAGGCCTTGTGGATCGTCGACTGCACCTGGTCCGGCGTGCGCACCTGAAAGCTGTGTTTGACGAGCGGCAGGCTCGCGCCGACGATATCCGCCTCCTGAAAGGCGTCCGTGCCGATCACCGTCGTCGCCACCTGTCCCGTGATCGCCACCATCGGCACCGAGTCAAGGTTCGCCGTGGCAATCCCCGTTACAAGATTTGTGGCGCCGGGGCCCGAGGTTGCGATGCAGACCCCCGGCTTGCCGCTCGTGCGCGCGTAACCGTCCGCCGCGTGAGAGGCCGCCTGTTCGTGGCGCATCAGTATGTGGTTTAATTTTGAATCATAAAGAGCGTCATAAAGATGGATGACCGTACCGCCGGGCAGTCCGAAGACGGTGCTGACTCCCTCGTCCTCCAGCGCCTTGACGACCATCTGAGCCCCGTTCATTTTCGCCATGTGGATTGCTCCTTTTTGCTTTTGTTTTTCTGGTAACAACTAAAGTATATTCCGCAGATTAGATGTGCCAGCCGCTAAGCGGCCCGTCCCCGCGCGGGGCGGAGGCGTATATCAATACGTTGGAGCCACGGGCGGGGCCGGACCGCGACGCGGATGGCGCATTTAATCTGCGGCGCCGTTAAAATTTGGGAACTTCTTTTTGCTCCATCCAGGGCATCATCTTGCGCAGTTCTTTGCCCACCGCTTCGCAGGGAGCCTCCTGTGCCGCCTTCGCCCACTTCTTCATGCGGGGACGTCCGGTCTGGTTCTCAAGTATCCAGTCGCGCGCGAAGGTACCGTCCTGTATCTCGGTAAGCAGCTGCTTCATAGCCTTGCGCGACTCTTCGCCGATGACGCGCGGCCCCGCCGTCATATCACCGTACTTCGCGGTGTCGCTGATGCTGTAGCGCATCCAGCTCATGCCGCCCTCAAAGATCATGTCTACGATAAGCTTCATCTCGTTGATGCACTCGAAGTAGGCCATCTCAGGCTGGTAACCGGCTTCCACCAGCGTCTTGAAGCCCTGCTGCATCAGCTCCGTCACGCCGCCGCAGAGGACAGCCTGTTCGCCGAAGAGGTCGGTCTCGGTCTCTTCACGGAAGGTTGTCTCGATGATGCCCGCGCGTCCGCCGCCGATCGCCGAGGCGTATGCGAGCGCGAATTCCTTCGCTTTGCCGCTGGCGTCCTGGTAGATGGCGATGAGACAGGGAACGCCCTTGCCCTCTTTATACATGGCGCGCACCATATGGCCGGGCCCCTTCGGAGCTACCATAAATACGTCGTGCGACGCGGGCGGCACGATCTGTCCGAAATGCACCGCGAAGCCGTGCGCGAAGAGAAGTTTCGCCTCGGGCTTCATGTTCGGCATCACCTGGTTCTTGAAGATGTCGGCCTGCATATGGTCGGGCATGAGGAACATGATAAGGTCGGCAAGCTTCGCCGCCTCCTGCACCGTATAAACTTCAAAACCGTCGGCCTCGGCCTTCGCCTTCGACTTGCTTCCCTCATGCAGGGCGATGATTACCTTGGCGCCGCTGTCGCGCAGATTCTGCGCGTGCGCGTGCCCCTGACTGCCGTAGCCGATCACCGCTACCGTCTTGCCGTTCAGAAATGCGAGGTCCGCGTCGCGGTCGTAATAAACCTTTGCCATAATAGAGAACACTCCTTAGATAGAATTTTATGTATATCGCTATAAGCTGGCCGGCAAAGCCGGCGGACTTAGTAGTTTCCTAAAAAACGATTTCTTTAACGCGACGGTCAGTTCTCGAAACCGGTGCGCGCGAGCGCCACCTGTCCGGAACCGGCCGTCTCCAGGATGCCGTAGGGCTTGAGCGCCGCCATGCAGGCCTCCACCTTGCCCCTGTCTCCCGTCACCTCAAGCGTGATGGCGTCGGAGCCGAGGTCTACCACGCGGCAGCGGAATATCTCCGCCGTCTGAAGGATGTGCGGCCTGCGCTCCACCGGAGCCATGACCTTGACGAGCGAGAGCCAGCGCTCCACAAAGGGACCGTCCTTGGTAAGGTTCTGCACCTCAATGACCTCTATAAGCTTCATAAGCTGCTTGCGTATCTGGTCATAGACTCCCTCTTCACCCTCAATGATCACCGTGAAGCGCGAAAGACCGGGGACGTCGGTGCGTCCGACGCTGAGGCTCTCGATGTTGTATCCGCGGCGATAGATGAGACTCGCTATGCGCATGAGCACACCCGGACTGTCTTCGGAAACAATGCTGAAAGTACTCTTCAATCTTAAAACGTCCCTTCTCAAAAAGCTTTTTATAGATAAACCCCGACGGCGCAAAACAGATGACCGATATTGCCCCGTGCCCTACAGCTTCACGCAACAAAAAAGACCGGAACCCCAGCGGGTCCCGGTCCGATAGTAACACGGTTATTAGGCACCGGCCACTTCAGGGGACCCGCTGCTAATAATGCGTACTACAACGACTATGTTTGCCACATTGGATGTCAAATTATCTCTTCGCATTGCTGCCCGTCCCTTCGATGCCGGATTGAAAAGGAGATTAGCCCTTTTCGCATATTATGGGACATAATAAAAGCTCTAAGGTGAAATGTCAACTATCTTTGCAAAAATAGTCAATAGCCGTAATCTAATTTTAAGTTGGTATATTAAAAATATATCTGCAGTAAATCAACTTTTTATTATAATTAACCTCGTATAATGGAGGTATATTCTATAAATAACTTTTTAAATCCATATTTTTGTAATTTCAATTTCCTGCTATTTACCCGGAGCGGCTACCAGCGAACCTCCACACGAAGATTTTCTTTTATCATACGGGCCCTTCCACCCGTGTGCCCAAAATGCGCTTAGGTTTAGTCTGCGTCCAGACGGTTATAAACAGAGGAACAGCACTTAAGCATCCTCAATATAAAACTAGCCTGCCAGTAAAAATGCAGCAGTTTCAGCCTAGCCCCTGAAATCTGTAGGAGCCAGGCCGTTCAGTTTAGACTTTCTCATTAAAAACGTCTATGCGCAAACTAAAAAATCGTATCATCAGTGAACAGTTTTATTATTAAAGATCACGGTCTATCGCAAGAACAGCCTCTTTCAGCAGTTCAACGCCGTGGAGGACGTCGTCATTCGTTGTAAACTCATCCTTTGAATGGCTCACCCCATCGTGGCTTGGAACAAATATCATCCCTGTAGGAATGACATGGGCTATCGGCGAGGAATCATGCGAGGCGCCGCTTGGCATCACTACGGCGGATAATCCGGCTTTGTCGGCACTGTCCTTTATTTTTTTAACAAGCCTTTCATCCAGAGGCACTGCTGGTTTAGCGCCGAGCTGCTCGACTGAAGCGGTGCATGGATAGACTCGTTTCGCCATTGCGGAAACTTCCGCGCAGGCCTTCTTCACCGCCGCGTCATCGATAGAGCGCAGCTCAAGTACGAAGCACACCTCTTCCGGGACGACGCTGACGTGCCCCGGAACGATTTTCATCACACCAATGTTACAGACCAGGCCATCTTGTCCATCCAGGCGAACCAATCGTGAATTAGATCCGCAGAGGCGCGCATAGCGTCTTTTCTCTCCGACATCGGCGTGGTGCCCGCATGGTTTGCCATACCCCTGACCCGGACCTCCAGACGCGTAATGCCTACGATACCGGAGGGCACGCCAATATAAAACCCCTTACGTTCCAGAAATGGCCCCTGTTCGATGTGGAGTTCAAGAAAAGCCGCGTAATTTCCTAAATCTCCTTTACTCGCCGCCACCGCATTCTCATCAACACCAAACTTAGCGAGAATATCCCGACGGTAATCCGACAGCAGAAGTCCGGCGAAAGCACGGCTCCCAAAGGTACCGCCAAGCGGCTCGCCCTCCTCGCCTACAAAAGCGACGACCTCAAGGCTGTGCTTAAGAATATCCCCCGCATCCTTCACCGCCCGCAGGACCTCCAGCGCGGCAATGATGCCAAGCGGACCGTCATATATGCCGCCGTTATCCACCGAATCAAGGTGCGAACCAATTAGGATCGTCTCTTTATTTTTTCCTTTGAGACGCCCAAAGAGGTTTCCCACACCGTCGATTCGTGTTTCGAGCCCGACCTCTTCCATTTTTCCTTTGAGCCACGCGCGCGCTTCAAAGTAAGGCGCGCTATAGGCCGTACGCTGGAGACCTCGCCCCTCTACCCAGCCGATCTTTCCCTGTGCGAAGAGATCTTCAAGGAATCTTTTTCCGTCAACAGACACCGTCATAAATACCTTCCCTTAAGCAGACATTTCCCATAGCCGGGCTCGCCAACTACCTTCCCATCCTCATATATGACCTTACCACGCAGGACGACTTTGCCGATGATTCCATTGAGCTTCCAGCCATCGAAAATCTTTGCGATATCTTTTGCCATCGTCTGCATCCTGTCTTTTTCCACCATATATTCGGTTTTTGGGTCACAGAGGATAAAATCAGCGTCAACGCCGATCTTTATCGCGCCTTTTCGCGGATAGAGGCCATATGCCTTGGCCGGGTTTGTCGCGATGAGCTCGACAGCGCGGCGCAGGGAAATCCTTCCGTCCGCCACCGCCTTCATCATAAGGCCGAAGCGCGTCTCCAGCTCTGGGAAGCCTGCGGGGGGCGAGGAAGATGTCCTGTGGATTGCGCTCTTTTTCCTCCACCATGTAAGGGGAGTGATCACTTCCAACCGTGTCTATCGTACCGTTTTCTATATAGTCCCACATCTTTTTGACACGCGATTTATCACGTAGGGCTGGGTTGCATTTCGCATAAGAGCCATATTCGTTGAGAGCCTCTTCTGTGAGATAGAGGTATTGCTAGCAGGTCTCTATCCAAATTTTCATGCCTTTGGCGCGCACGGTCAAAGTCGCATCCACCGCTTCCGGCGTTGAAATATGTACGAGATAGAGAGGGCAACCTACAGTCTCGGCGAGGCGAATGAGCCGGTCCACCGCCAGCGCTTCAGCGACGGCTGGACGTGAGGCAGCGTGATAGATCGGGGCGACGCTCCCCTCCCTGCGCAACTCGGCGATCGCTCTCGCGACGAGGTCGTTGTCTTCCCCGTGCGCCGCATCGGCAGACCTGTCTTTTTAACCTCTTCCATAACCTTCAGCAGTTCGTAATTAGTTTCGCTCGTGAGGCCGGCAAATTCCTTTTCACGTCCCTCCGGCGCGGCGTGAAGGAAGGTCTTATATCCCCAGACTCCCGCTTCGGCGACGCGGCCTATCTCCTCTATATGCTTGCCGCCCGCCGCGCCGAGGAAGGCGACGTCGACTATCGCCTGCTCCCCGACGGCAGCGACGCGCGGCGCGAGCGTCTCGGGACTGTACTGCGGCGGAGTGGAGATGGGATGTTCGATTATCGTGGTGACGCCGCCTGCGGCGGTGGCGGCCGTGCCAGTCACAAAGGTCTCGCGATGCGCCCCGCCGGGATAGCGGATATGAACATGCGGGTCTACTCCACCGGGAAGCAGCGTCAGCCCTCCCGCGTCGATCATCCGGTCGGCCGCGGGAAATACGTCTGTCGCCTCCATCGCGGCAATTTTGCCATCCTCCGCCAGTAACCAGCCTTTAAAATAGTCATCCTCCGTGAGGTTCTACACGTTTTTGACCAACAATCTTTCCATAATAAAATCGCCTCCGGCTTTGACGGCCGGACTCGACTTTACCGGGCCGGCGTCAGATTTTTAGTTTCTTCGATCAATACGGAGAGCCACATGTCTCTGTCTCTCTCATAGTCAAACCTCGTGCCCGCGACCGTCAGCGCCATGATCAGGTCCGTCCCGCACATGTCGATGTGAACGGATATCGCGGCGACGCCGGGGTCCATCTCTTCGACCGATTCGCAATATCCCTTTTCCCTTATCTGTTTCAGGTCTTCCCTCAGCAGCTCCGGGTCCGTCACCGTAAATGGCGTGAACGCCTCCAGCTTCTGAGAGAGCACCTTTTTCACAAGCGCCTCTGGAGCGTACGCCAGAAGCATCCTAGCGCTGGCCCCGGCATGAAAGAGCTGTTCCTCGCCGATTATAGAGGTGATCCTTACGACGCGGTTCGATTCCATCTTGTGCAGACAGACCACCCGTTCGTGGTCGATAATATTGATGAAGGCAGATTGCCCGCACCGTTTGACCACATTCCGCAGCACGGGATCGATCCTTTTCACCGTGTCGAGATTCACACGCCATTCGTTGGCCAGCGAGAGGAATTTCAATCCGATATAATAATTTTTGTCCTCTTCGTCCTGATAGGCCCAGCCGATAGCGGTCAGCTCCTGCAATATGCGGTGAACCGTGCTCTTCGGTACCCCGGTAAGCTCCTCTATCTTTCTTACGCTGTGCGCCTCTTCCAAATTTTCAAGCGCTTCCAAGATCGTCAATATCGTATCTATGGAATCAAAAAATTTTCGCATCGGTCATCCTCCCCGCCTGGCCGCTCTCCGCAACAGACGTGGAGAATCACCGGACAGCTTTTATTTGTGCTCACAGCCGCAAGGCGACAGGTCGTCCTATATCCAAACGCCGTCTCAGGATCGTCAAGAACCTCGCCGTCGGCCACGCTCATTACAGCTTTGAATATTTTATCATACCCCGTGCCGCGGCAGAGGTTCCCTGAGAAGGCCTTCTCTGTTCGTCCATAGTCGGGTGTGGATTGCGGTCGAGCAACGTCTTCGAGGAGAGAAGCATACCCGGCGTACAGTAGCCGCACTGTATCGCGCCGTAGGCGACGAACGCCTTCTGGAGCAAATGGATGCCCTGCGAAGCGCCCCAGACATCAACATGCCCGTTTCCCTCGGGCACGCAGATGACGGCGGTCCTCTCAAGCGGTACAGGGTTCGACTTTGAAGTACGGAAATGCTTCGTCAATACTAAATTCGCCTCATCAAAGGCTTTTCCCACGTCTCCGATGGTGATGTCGACCGTGTCGAATACATGGCCCCTTATATTGACCGGATTGTCGCCCTTGAGCGCCTCTTCGTGTATCACGGGCGCGTCCGGCGCAAGCGTCAATTCAAAATCCAGAGCTGACGGCAGCACCTCGTATTAAACTTTTATCTTTTCGAGGGGCACCTCCGCCGCCATGCGGTCACCGACATGGCGCACGTGACGCTCCAGCAGATAACTGTCCTTATATATGATCTCCGGGACATGGAGATACTGATGCATGCTCAATATCTTCGTCACATCATCGTAGGTTATGATATCGACCACGCCCTGCACGTTCAGCCCTCGCTTTTATCGACGCTCTTCACGACCGCTTTTGCGTAAGGGCTGTGCGGTATCTTGCAGTGAAGCATATTCGGCACATAAAGGTCACCGGTATACTTGAGCCTGCCCATCGCCTTGAGGCGCACCTCCTGCTTCTACTGCCTTTCGCCAACGATCTGGAATTTATTCAATACGGCTCACTCTCTGAATTCTGCTCATAATTTAACCTCAAAACAACAGCAATTTCGCGAAATATTTATACATAGTCAATGCCAACATCCTTTTTGTCCATTTTATAAAAGACATATCCAAATATTATCTCTGGCAAAATTGGCCAGCTAAGTAGGAGCCATGTTGGCGTTTTCACAGGCAGTTTCAATACTACAAATAACCAAAAGGCTGCGCCAGTCATGGCATCGGGGGCATGCTCGTCAATAAAGTTTATATGCATAAAAGACCTAATAGCATAGCTGTCATAGATGGCGCCTTCTATCTTTTCATCAGAGAGGTTGTACCAGTTCTGAAGCAGATAAATCCTCAGCATGGTCTCAATACCGCGAAGCGGACGGCCCTTTTTGCCTGCGAAGCAAAAAGATTTGATTATTTCTACCTAGCCCTGCCAAGGTATGATCT